>URWU01000001.1 GCA_900551585.1 uncultured Alphaproteobacteria bacterium
AATCAATAACATCATTAAACCATTTGAAAAAACCGGTCGGATTGTCCTGTTTGTCACCGCGCAGGAAAATGGCACACAAAGACGGGCTCAGTGTCAGCGCATTAAAAGCAGAAAAGACAACCGCTGTGGCAATGGTGACGGCAAACTGCTGATAAATCTTACCGGTGATACCGGCCATTAAACCAACGGGAATAAAAATCGACAGCAAAACGAAAGTGGTGGCGATAATCGCACTGGCAATCTGCTGCATGGCTTTGACGGACGCCGCCTGAGAATCCATTTTTTCATAGACCATCAGATACTGCACGCGCTCAACGACAATAATCGCATCATCAACCACCAATCCAATCGCCAGAATCATCGCAAACAGGGTCAGAATATTAATATCAAAGCCCAAAAGATAGATGACGGCAAAGGTCGCAATCAGCGAAACCGGAATGGTAATCAGCGGAATCAGCGTGGTTTTGGCGCGCTGCAAAAAGACATAAGTGACCAGAACCACCAGCGAAAACGTGATAATCAGCGTTTCCATAATACTGGCAATCGACGCACTGACATATTTGGTTGAGTCATAGGCGACAATCAGTTCCATATCATCAGGAAAAGAGGCTTTCAAGGTTTCAATTTCTTTATAAATATCTTTCATGATATTCAAAGAGTTTGAGTTCGGCGTCTGGCTCAAGCCGATGATAACCGCCGGAGCATTATCGAAATGGGCATTAACACCATAGCTGTCGGCGCCAAGCTCGATTTTGGCAACGTCTTTTAAGCGGACGATACCACCGTCCGGCGACGTGGCAATGACGATATTTTCAAAATCTTTGACATTATTGAGCAAACCTTTGGCTGTCAGAGACAAAACAATCGAATTATCTTTCGGGCTCGGTGCCGAACCGATGGTGCCGACGGAAGCCTGAATATTCTGCGAAGAAATGGCATTGGCGACGGTTGTACTGTCTAACCCCAAAGAAGTGAGTTTGTCGGTATTGAGCCAGATGCGCATTGAATATTGCGGACCGTAAACCTGCACGTTACCAATTCCCTCAACGCGGGCAAGCGGGTTTTGCAGGTTGGTATAAGCATAGTTGCTGAGGTATAAGTCGCTGTAAGTATTTTTGGGTGAACGCAGCGCCAGCATACCCAGAATATTGGGGTTCTGAGTCTTAACGGTAATTCCTTCCTGCGTGACAATTGCCGGCAATTGCGACATGACCTGCGACAAACGGTTCTGGACTTTTACCTGAGCGATGTCAGGATCGGTACCGATGTTAAAGGTAATCGTCAGCGTATATTGGCCGCTGTCATCAGAGGTTGAGGACATATAGAGCATGTTTTCAACGCCGTTAATCTGGTTTTCAATCGGTACGGCAACCGTATCAACCAAAACCTGCGCATTGGCGCCGGGATAATCGGTTTGAACCACAATCTGCGGCGGCGTGATTTCCGGATACTGCGAAACCGGCAGAACGGCAATTGCCAGCAAGCCGAGCAGAACCATGACGATGGATACTACTCCGGCAAAACGCGGCTTATCAATAAAATATTCTGAAAACATTATTTTTTCTCCGCAGTTTTAGTCCCGATATCCCGTCTGACAATTTTGACTTTTTCGCCTTCTTTATAACGGCTGACTTTGTCGGTTACCAAATATGTCTCCGGCGCAAAATTATTCTTGAGCAGATAATTGCCGCCGATAGTGTTGATTATTTCAACCGGAACGCGTTTTAACTGCGAATTTTGGACGGTATAAATAAAATTGCCGTCCGGAGCCAGAGAGACCAAAGTCTGCGGCACCAGAATCCCGTCGGGATAAACTTTTTCAAGCAGCACATCAACATAAGCATTGGCAACCAGCGTGCGGTCATGATTTTCAAAATCGGCAAAAACGGCAATGGAATTGGTTTTGCGGTCAATGGCATTATCCGTAAACTGAAAACGTCCTTCTTTTTCAAAAATGCGGCCGTTGGACAGCCGGAGTTTGATTTTGTCACCGTTGAACATGCTGTTCTGCCCTTTGGCAACTTCGTTCAGATATTCCTTGTCGGTAATCGAGAAAACAACGCGAATCGGATTTGTCTGGATAATACTGATGAGCGGTGTTGAGGCCGGCGAGACATAATCGCCTTTGGTGAGGTTTACATTGCCGACAATGCCGTCTATCGGCGCTTTGATAATGGTGTAATTATAAGTCACCAAGGCCAAATCGCGGTTGGCTTTGGCCTGAGCCAGAGCCGCCTGGGCCGATAAAAATTTGGCTTTGGCATTGTCGAGTTCGGTTTTGGAAATGGCCTGAGCACCGGCTTTTTTAACGCGCTGATAATAAAGGCTGGCATTGTTATAATCTGCCTGAGCCTGCAAAACCTGCGCCTTGGCTGCGTCTAATTTGGCCTTGTATTCATCCTGCTGGATAATAATCAGCGTTTGGCCGGCTTTGACTTCCTCCCCGCCCGAAACCATAATCTTATCAAGATAACCGTTAATATAAGGAACGACCGAAACCGAATGAATCGGCGTGACATAGCCGACATAACCTGTTTGCAGCGGCACATTCTGCCCTTTCAAGAGCACAACATTGTAGCTCGGCAGAGAATCTGTTTCCCGGCTTTCGGCCGCAGGCGGTGTCATCAGGGCATAGACCAGCAAAAGAGCTAAAATCACCAGGATTATCAGCAATTTTGAATAGACTTTTTTTCCGACCGGATTTTGCATTGTTTTCGTCCCCTAAAACTTTATGACTAAGGTTTAAATAATGGGCTTAAAAGCTAATTCAATAGGGAAATTTCAGATAAAAATTACGGCCGGAAAATTATGTTTGATAATCCGCATATATCCAAAGATATAGGTACGTAAGTTTGCACAAAACGCTGTTTTATGCTATAATTTTACTTAGGACAGCAGGCTAACAACGTGTGTGGGAATCAAGAATGATTAATACAAGCCTCAACAGCCCGATGACAATGAATCTGCTTAATTTACAATCTATTACCCAAGAGCAGGCTTCGGTGCAGCAGAAATTAGCAACCGGTTTGAAGGTCTCTTCTCCCCTGCATAATCCCAATGCATATTATACCGCCATCACCCTGCACAGCCAGGCTCAGGAGCTCAACAGCTTTATGGACGCGCTCGGCCAGTCGGTACAGGCGCTGAAAAATATTGATAATACCATCAACACCGGCATTAATTTTCTGGAGCAGGCTCTGGCAACGGCCCGCGTGGCTCTGGGCAACCTCATTAATAACGGCGGTTCGGCTCCGGTTCCGACACCTCCCGATAATGATATTACGCCGACACCGCCAACGCCCGGCAGCTCGGAAGTAACCCGCACCGATTTGGAAAACATCATGAAAGACAAAGGAATCAGCGGAAAGGTCGTGACCAATCAGGCAGAATTCATTGAGGCCGTCAACAATGCCGCAGCCGGAGACACTATTGCCATTCTCGGCAAAATCGATTTTTACAATGCCAGTTTTGATTTGAGCAACATAACAATCACCGGCGCCGACGGGCTTATCCGCAAACACGGGCTGGAGGATCAGTATTATGTCAAAGAAAGCGACCGCGCCGTTCTGAATTTCAGGATCGACGGCAGCGGCGACCATTCGGGCTTTGTGACCAAAAATAATGTGGCCGTTTCCGACCTGGCTCTTAATTACGAAGTTGAAACCAGCAGCAACGCCATCACCTATCAGATGATTACCAACAGCGGTATTCTTGATTTGGAAAATGTCAGCATCTCCTTAAAAAGTGACAACAGGACCAGCGTTTATAATGATTTGATTGAAAATATCGACCGCGGCGCTACAAATATTAAAGGCAAGGTCAATATTGATACCAATGATAACCGGACGTATATTTTCCATAACAGCTATTTCGGCCAGGTTATTCTTGATAAAGACGCAACGCTTAATGTTGTCACCAAAGGCGATGCCGTCACAGTTTTTGACGGCGGCAAAATCGAGCTTTACGGCACCTTAAATGCCAATGCCGACGCTAATAATTTTACGCTTATGGATTATGGAAACAACATTATCGGCGGCCGGATAAATATTAATTCTCTTTTCAAATCCAGTTTTGGTTTAGGCGGCCGCAGCAACATCACCCTGTTGTCTACGGCGGATATCCGTATCAATACCGGAAGTTTTGCAGGCACGGCTTTTTCTTCAGGTTTTAAAATCAAATGGGAAAGCGGCGCTCAAATTACATCCAATGAAACAACCAACTGGAAAGCCGGAAGCAGCGGCAATGCGGTTCCGGCAACTGATATCTTTTTCCAGGGCAGTCAGGATTTGAGCGCAATTTTAGGCTGGAACAAATCCGCCGTCAGAGTTTCGTTGACGGCACCCTCTTCCAAACCGCAAACTTCAGCCGAAAACGAGCTGCTTGATTATCTGAAGAAAGAAACCGAAGAACTGACCAGTCAACAAAAAGCAATTTCTCTTGAAGCCGCAGCCAACCGTTATAACAGTATTTTAGATTACTACAATAACTTAATCGGAACCAACAGCTATCTGAGTAAAAATCTGCTGCAAGACGATACAATGACGGTTAAATTCAGCACCGGAAAAGACAACAGGCTTGATATTAAGGGCCGCAATATCCAATATGAGAAGCTCGGTCTCAATCAGGCCAACTGGGAAAAAGTTGCCGATATTGAAAAAAGCATAGATGAAGTGCAAAATGCTCTGGCCGACCTGCGCCGGCAAGGGCGCGAGTTCAGCAACTATAACAGCATTATTACCAGCCGTGATGATTTTATGGGAACTTTGTCAAATATCCTGACCGAGGGCGCCGACAAACTGACTTTGGCCGATGTCAATGAAGAATCGGCAAATATGCTGGCTCTCAGCAGCCGCCAAATGCTGGCGACAAACGCGCTTTCTCTGGCGGCGCAGTCCAGCCGTTCCATTCTGTCCTTATTCTAAAAAATCAACTCATAAAAGAGCGAATCGAATTTTTCATTTCGGCAATATCGACATCGCGGCCGAGACGGTGGTTGCTGCCTTTTATCAGTTTGACAATCACGTCTTCACTTTGCAGGCACTTCAACAATTTGAACGGTTTTTGCGGATCAAGGTTTTTGTCCTCCGTTCCGTGAATGATATGAACCGGACAATGCACAGCCAGCGGGCTTTCAAGGAGCAGGTTTTCTCCGGCAGTCTCAAACATTTTCTGAGTGAAAACATAAGTAAAATCTTTCATCGGAAACAGGCATTTGCCTTTTTCTGCCATTTCGGCTTTGTTCTCCGGCGTGAAAACAAATCTTTCCATATCATAGGTGAAATCCGGCGCCGGCGCCAAGCCAATCACACCGGCAGCCCGCTGCGGCCGTTCGCGGGCTGCTATCAAACTCAGCCAGCCGCCGATTGATGAGCCGATATATAAAATTTTGCCGGCAATCATTTCATCTGTCACTTCTAAAAGCTGCTCTTTCCAAGTATTGAAATCAACCTGTTCATAGCTGTCAATATCCGAGCCGTGGCCGGCCAGTTCGAATCGGAAAAACGGAATATTCTGTTCTTCACAGAAAGTTTTAATTTCTTCCGGCTTGCGTCCCCAAGGGTCGGAATAGAGGCCATGGACGTAAACGACGGTAAAATCAGGGCTATTTTTGTTAGTTTCGCAAGAATTTGCTTGGCTGAATTCAAAATTGGTTGTAAATTGCGATTTAAATGTGTGACTTGGCATTTTTGACAAACTCCAGGTTAAAAATATTGAAGGATTATAGGAAGAAAATGAGTAAAGGTAAAGATAAAAACCCGGTAATTTTACAAGTGCTGCCCGAGTTGGAGACAGGCGGTCTGGAAGTCGGTACGGTGGAAATGGCAACCGAACTGCAAAAACAGGGAATCAAAAATTTTGTCGCCTCCAAAGGCGGCCGCATGGTTTATGACCTGGATAAAATCAAGGTCAAACATTTTACTCTGCCCTTAAAAAGCAAAAATCCTTTTACTATCTGGAAAAATGTCAGCCGTTTGGAAAAAGTCATTAAAGAAAACGGTGTTAATATTGTTCATGCCCGCTCGCGCGCTCCGGCCTGGAGTGCCTATTGGGCAGCCAAACGCGCAGGCGTGCATTTTGTCACCACTTTCCACGGTACTTACGGCCTCGGCCCCTGGGGTTTGAAAAAAGCTTATAACAAGATTATGACTTTCGGCGAAAAAGTGATTGCAATTTCAACGCATATTAAAAATCATCTGCTGCAAAATTATAAAATCGACGAGAAGAATATCCGCCTGATTCACCGCTGCGCCGATATTGAGCGTTTTGCTCCCGAACTGGTCACTCAGGAAAGAATGATTAATAAAATCAAAGAATATAACATTGCCGATGACAAGCCGGTTCTGCTGCTGCCCGGCCGCGTGACCCGCTGGAAAGGACAGCATCTTCTGATTGAAGCCCTGTCCAAAATGAAAAACCAGAACTACTACTGCATTATCACCGGCGACAGTCAGGGACGTCAGAAATATGTCGACTATCTGCACGAGCTGACCCGTCAATATAAACTTGAAAACCGTATCGGCTTTTTCGGCCGCTACAGCGATGTGCCGGCTTTGATGATGGTTTCCAACGTGGTATTGTCAACGGCAATCGAGCCGGAAGCTTTCGGCCGCATTTCCGTTGAAGGACAGGCCATGGGTAAAATCGTCGTCGCCTCAAATATCGGCGGCTCGCTTGATACGCTTGAAGACGGCAAAACCGGCAAGCTTTATCAATTTGACGACCCGCAGGCTTTGGCCGATGCTTTGGACTGGGCATTAAACCTCTCCGAAGCAGAAAAAGCCAAAATCGGCAAAGCGGCGATTAAAAATGTCAGAGAAAATTTTACAAAACAAATTATGTGTGATAAGACTATTGAAGTGTATAAAGAATTGCTTAATTCCAATTAATTATACTTAAAAAAGTTTGACCGGCGGCGTTTAGTGCTGTTTTGACTGCCGGTTGTTGACTGTAAAGCAGCAGAATTGAATAAATTTAAGAAAAAAGGAAATTTAAATATGGTTGCGATTAAATTGCCTGACGGCAGTAAATTAGATATGGAAAGCGGGGTCAACGGATTTGACATCGCTAATAAGATTAGCTCTAACCTGGCCAAAGCCGCTTTGGCTATCACCGTTAACGGAAAGACACAAGATCTGAGCACTCCTATCACTACCGACGCAACCGTGACTATCATCACCGGCAAGGATAAAGAGGGTTTGGAAATTATTCGTCACTCCTGCTCGCATGTTATGGCTCAGGCGGTTAAAGAATTGTGGAAAGACGTTCAGGTTACAATCGGACCGGCTATCGAAAACGGTTTTTACTATGACTTTGCCCGCAAAGAACCCTTTACGACCGATGATTTTGAAAAAATCGAAGCAAAAATGCACGAGATTATCAAACGCGATGAAAAACTTGAGCGTCTGGTTATGCCGCGCAATGAAGCGATTAAATACTTCAAAGATATGGGCGAAAATTACAAAGCAGAAATTATTGAAGACCTGCCGGAAGATGAAACAATTTCACTATACCGCCAAGGTTCTTTCACCGATTTATGCCGCGGCCCCCACGTTCCGTCAACCGGCAAAATCGGCGATGCTTTCAAACTGATGAAAGTTGCCGGTGCTTATTGGCGCGGCGATTCAACCAAGGAAATGCTGCAGCGTATTTATGCAACGGCCTGGGCTGACAAAAAAGACCTCAAAGCTTATCTCGAGATGATGGAAGAAGCCGCCAAACGCGACCACCGCAAACTCGGCCGCGAAATGGACTTGTTCCATTTTGAACCGGAATATGCACCGGGTGCCGTTTTCTGGCACGATAAAGGTTTCAAAATCTATCGCAAACTGATTGAGTATATGCGCAAACGCCAAGAGAACAACGGTTATATCGAAATCGCCACACCGCGTATTATGGACCGCTGCCTGTGGGAGACATCAGGCCACTGGGATAAATACGGCGCGCATAACTATTCCGGCAAAACCGAAGATGAAAAACAATTCTGCGTTAAACCGATGAACTGCCCCGGCGGTCTGCTGGTTTACAAGCAGGGTATCAAATCATACCGCGACCTGCCGCTGCGTGTTGCCGAGTTTGGCATGGTCAACCGTTATGAAGCTTCCGGCTCACTGATGGGACTTATGCGTGTTCGCGAGTTTACCCAAGATGATGCGCACATCTTCTGCACCTTGGAGCAAATGGAAGAAGAATGCGTTAAAACCATTAAACTGATTTTGGACATTTACAAAGACTTTGGTTTCAACGATGTGAAGATTTATCTCTCTACCCGCCCCGACAGCGTTTACCGTATCGGTTCAGATGAGGTTTGGGATGTTTCCGAGCAGGCTTTGGCCAATGCTTTGGAGCATAACGGCTATCAGTATGAAATCAACCCCGGCGAAGGCGCTTTCTACGGCCCGAAACTGGAATTCATTCTCAAAGACGCTATCGGCCGCGAATGGCAGTGCGGTACCGTCCAGATGGATATGAACCTGCCGCAGCGTTTTGATATTTCTTATATCGGCGAAGACGGCGAGAAACATCAGCCGGTTATGCTGCACCGCGCTTTGTTCGGCTCAATCGAACGTTTCCTCGGTATTTTGATTGAAAACCATGCCGGCAAGCTGCCTTTGTGGCTGTCTCCGGAGCAGGTTGTCGTCTGCCCGATTACCAGCGATATGGACGATTATGCCGAAGAAGTTACCAAAAAACTGAAAGCTGCCGGTTTGTATGCAAAATCTGACCTCAGAAATGAGAAGATTAACTACAAAGTCCGTGAGCATTCAGTTACCAAGATTCCGGTCATTGCCGTTGTCGGTGCCAAAGAAAAAGAAAACCAGACGGTTACTATCCGCCGTATCGGTTCTGACAAACAGGAAGTGATGAAGCTTGATGACTTTATCAACGCAATGGTCAAAGAAGCGACAATGCCGTCGCAAGACAGATAGGCGTCTGCAGGCATTATTCTGACATCGTATCTGCTTGCGATACACGTACATTATTCTAAAACTATGTACAGGATATCCAAAAAAATCCCTCGGAATTTTCGGGGGATTTTTTTATCCGGTCAGCGGGTCATTATTTTATATAAATTTTTTGATTAACTATCGGAATCATAAACATTTTTTAATCATTCAATTATAGATTGATTTTGATTTGTTTAATTTTGGAGATAATCAATGACGATTTATAATGAAGACGCTATCCGCGAAGCTGCTTACTATATTTGGAAAAATAACGGTTGCCCGGCCAACACCAGCGCTCATGACTGGAATGCGGCTATCAGCCAGCTGAATTCCCTCAGTGCCGCTGCAGCTCTTAAAAACGGCCGCAAAAAAGCCGCTTCGGCAACTTCCGGCGCAAAATTGGCAAAAGCAGCTTTGGCTCTCAAAGCTTCTGCTTCCGGCAGCCGCAAAATGCCGCAGATTATTCTGACTTCTAAGAAATAAACCGCAAACGCAGAACGGTTAATACCGGTTCTTTTCTTTGTGAATCAGGATAAAATAATAAAAAATGCCTCAGATTTTCTGAAGCATTTTTTTATTCGCGCCTAACCTTCCTTTAAAATTAACAAAAAAAACGGAATTATTCCTTGATTCTCAGGCATTTTCAACAAGATATTTTTATTCCTTTTACTTTTTGGCAAAAATCTTATTGAGCATTTTTTCCAGCGTTTTTGACTCGGCCTTGCCGTCATAGACAATTTCGCCCTGATCCAGAATATATGCCTTATCCGTCAACGGCAGCAAGGTTTTCAGATTATGTTCGACAATGACAAAACCGGTTCCCAGAGTTTGGTTCAGCTCTTTGATTTTATAAAAAGTATCATTAATCAGCTTTGGCGATAACCCGATTGACGGTTCGTCAAGCAGCACCAGTTTCGGGCGGTTGATAAAGCCTCTTGCCAAAGCCACCATTTGCTGCTGGCCGCCTGACAAGTTGCCGGCCAGATGATCGAGGCGATTTTTCAAGTCAGGAAAAATCTTTAAAACTTCGGCCAGCCTTACCGGAAATTCTTTACGTTTTTTCCAGAAATGTGTTGCCAGTTCAATATTCTCCAGCACGGTCATATTACGGAATACACGTTTGCCCTGAGGAATCATAAAAATGCCCTCCTCAACCAGTTTCTGCGGGCTGGGTTTAAGGCTTCGGCCGTCAAGCTCCGCATGGCCTTTCACCAGAGGCAGCAAACCGTACATTGCTTTCAGCAGTGTTGATTTTCCGGCGCCGTTCGGCCCCATAATAACCGTAATTAATGACGGGTCGATGGTGACCGAAACATCATTTAAAACCATGCGCTTGTCATATCCGGCCGATATATTTTTCAATTCCAACATTGGCTACTTTCCTAAATAGGCTTCCTGAACTTTTTTATTTTCCAAAACTTCCTGCGGGGTTCCCTGAGCCAGCAATTTGCCATAATCCAACACGATGGTATAATCGCACAATTTTTCAATCAGCCCCATATTATGTTCGATAATCACCAAAGTCTTACCCTGTTTTTTTAAGTCTTCCATAATCGCGCAGACTTGTTCAACAATCTCAGGAAACAAACCGGTAAAAGGTTCGTCAAAAAAGAAAATATCTGCGTCCTGCATCAATACGCGGCCGATTTCCAGCAATTTACGCAAACCATAAGATAAATCTTCGGCATTTTTTTGGCGATGTTCCTCTAAACGGACAATTTTCAAAACCTCGTCCAGGCGTTTTTTATATTTCTTATTGCCCAAGTCAAACAAAGCGCGCCACTCGTTTGTTTCAGCGACCGGCAGCAATAAATTATCTTCAACGGAAAGCTGCTCAATTAAACGTCCGTCTTGAAAAGTGCGGGCAATTTTGAGGCCGCGCAGTCTGGTCGGTTTGATTTTGTAAAAATGCTGCTCACCGATATAAATATCACCGTCATCAGGCCGAAGCAATCCGGTCAGCAAATTCATCAACGTCGTTTTGCCCGAGCCGTTCGGACCAATCAGCCCCGTGGCCAGCCCTGCCGGAATATTGATGCTCAGATTATCTACGGCACTCACACCCATAAACCGCTTGGATAATTTTTTGGTTTTAATCGCATATTTCATCACATCTTATACTTTCCTAAGAGACCCTGCGGGCGGAGAACCATCATTGCCACCAAAGTTGCACCGTAAATAATCTGCTGCAGCTGCGCGGCTGTTTCATAAGGCAGCCCGATGAAGCGCAGAATTTCCGGCAGCGAAATCAGAATCAGCGCTCCGACAATGCTGCCGATATCTGATGACAAGCCGCCGACAATGATAATCGTAAACAGGAAAATTCCTTCCTTTAACTGAAACGTGCTCGGGTCAATAAAGGAAATGTAACAGGCAAACATCGCTCCGGCAATTCCTGAAATCATTGCCGACCCGGTAAAGATTATGCTTTTATAATGTTTGGTATTATACCCCATAACGCGGGTCAGCTGTTCATCTTCACGCACAGCTTTGAGACAGCGGCCGAAGGCTGATTTGTCAATCATATGATACAGCGCATAAGCAGCTGCCAAAATGACAGTGCATAATCCGAGATAAGCTAAGTTTGATGACAAGCGGACGCCAAAAACTTCCGGCTTTTCAATGCCGAAAATACCTAACGGCCCGTTGGTAACCGATTTCCAATTCAGCAGAACCGAAAAAACAATAATCGACAAGCCGGCGGAGACAATCGTATAATAATCTCCCTGAAACCGCGACAGAATGCGGCCGACAACAAAAGCAATTACGCCGTTAATCAAAAGCCCGAGAAAGACAGACGAGAAAAATCCCATTCCCAATGAACTCATGCCGATTGCGGTTGCATAAGCACCGATGCCGTAAAAAGCAGCCTGAGCCAGAGACAGCAGCCCGGACATGCCGACGACCATATTCAAGGACAGAGCCAACACACCGTAAATGGCAAAGAGGATGAGCAGGTTGATGATATATTCCATAATTCAGTCCTTTAATTTAACAAAATTACCGTTTTCATATATTTGCACAGAAGGTTTATTTCTAACCAGCCCCTGTTTATCAACGTCGAATTTTCCAACAGCTCCTTTCCATTGGCGGATAGATTTAATTTTTTGAATAACATCTTTATTATATGGGAATGTCTCTCCGGGATGAACGGGAGTATTTTCATAAGCCCAAATAAACATATCTAAATTATCGTAAGAATTTGCAGTACAAGAATTCGGTTCTGTTCCTGTTATTTTTTTGAATTCACTTTTAAATTCTTCGCTGCCATCTTCACCTCGAACAAACCATTGTCCTTCAATAAGAGGTAAAATATCTGAACTCAGTTCGGCAAAATTCCAAACTGTTGTTAATTTTCCGGAGGGTTTCATTTCCATAAATTGTTTAACAAAAATATCCATTCCCGGTGCACCCATTTGCATAATGTAATAATCTGGATTTTTCTGCTCTGCTTTTGTAATTATCATTCGGTAATCTTTCATATCCGCATTAGTTTTTATATAATCAGTCACTTCCAAACCATGAGTCGAAAAATATTCCTGCAAATAATCTCCCAAATTAACATTGGCATTCCCATTTAAAATAATCAGTGCAATCTTTTGTGCATGATGTTTTTTTAATTCCTTAGTTAAAAGTTCAGCATAATCTTCATTAGCTGTTTCATTACAAATTGCCAATGGGGGTAATTTGCCTTTTCCCAAGGTACAAGACATACTTATTACATTATTTTTATCAGCTATTTCATCAACAACGCGATCAACCGTTCCCCAGATTGAAAGAATCGCTTTAACCCCATCAATATTAATGAAGCGATTGGCATTTAATGCGGCTTGTTGAAATTTTACCATATCATCGGAAAAAATTAGCTTGTAATTGTATTTAGTATCCTGTTTCTGCCATTTTTGCAATACCATCATCATGGCTTCTTTACTCATATTTCCAAATATCGCAGCATCTCCGCTTAAGGGCAGCGTTGCGCCAATTTTGACAATCGGTTTGGTGCTAACGGCGTTATCTTCCTTTTTGTCACAGGCTGAAAGCATCATTGCTGCTGCACAAATTATAGATAAATACTTTTTCATATAAAAACTCCTTAGTTCTTCACTTTTTTCTGGAAAATGCCGTGAGGTTTGAAATACAGGAAAGTGATAAAAATGACAAAGGCCACCAAATCACGCCATTCTGACGCAAACAGCCATACACCCAGATTCTCGGAAAAAGCCAAGAATATCGCTCCGAAAAAAGCACCCCAGATTCCGGCCATGCCGCCGATAATCGCACCGATAATTCCCTTAAACAACAAGTTAAAGCCCATTGTCGGCTCCATGCCGGTATCATATCCGACTAAAATGCCGGTCAGCCCCAAAATGACGCCGGCCATGATTGAAACAATCATAATGATACGGTCGGTTTTCATGCCGAGAATATAAGACAAGTTAGCACTATCGTTCACAGCCCGGATTTGTTTGCCGATAAAAGTATGATGTAGGAAATAATCCAAAAAAGCAAAAATCGTAAAGCTGCACATTATCGACAATGCCTGAATAAGCGGAATATCAATATCCAAAACTTTAATGGCCGAACTCTCGGAAATGCTGCCCAGAGTTTGATACTGCGGTCCGAACATCAAATGGACAACGGCCTCAAAAATAGTATATATGCCCAGAGAGGCGACAAGAAGAATCATTGACGATGCACCGCGATTGGCCATCGGACGATAAGCAAAAGCCTCAAGCGCCCAGGCAAAAAGGCCGGAAAAAACCAAGACCGACGGCACGGAAAACCACAAAGGCGCCCCCAGCTGCCGGCTTAAGTAAAACATTAAATAACTGGCAGCCGTGGCAATCGCTCCCAAAGTGAAGTTGAAAAAGGGAGAAACGGAGAACATCAGTCGAAAGGCCATGGCAACAAGAGCGTAGGAAGAACCGACAATCAGAGTATTGATAATAAAATGTGCAAGCATGGAAATTTTCCGGCTGATAAATATTATTGTTTATTAAGCCGATGGTAGCCGATAAACGTAAACATATCTATAATAAAAACAGTTTTTTAACCTTATTCCTCATGACCTCGGCCCTGACAAAAATCACAAATTGTGATAAATTGTCATTTTTATACTGGACAATCTGAAAAATATGCTTTATAAGCTTTTTTGTTCTATCGCGAATATTAATGCTCAGGTAGCTCAGTCGGTAGAGCAGAGGACTGAAAATCCTCGTGTCGGCGGTTCGATCCCGTCCCTGAGCACCATTTGATAAAAACGGCCTCCTTCACGGAGGCTTTTTTTTATATGCTTAAGGCTTTTTATTCCCAACAAAATATTTGACAATATCCGCCGTGAAAGCTTATAGTCTAAGCTCAAAAGTTAGAGATATGTATTTATTAATTAAAAAATTTTTCGTATGAGAATTACGCAAATTCAGAAAAAAAGTGACGCTGTTACCGCAATTTGCAGAACAGGTCTGTGCAGCAGAGAAGTTTATAATATTCCGCTCAGCGACCTTAACGGGTTTGAACTTAAAGAAGGCCAGTTGATTGAAGCTGATGTTGATGACAAACAGATTGTTAAGTCTTTGATGATTAATCAGGCTGTTATATTCAGTCTTTCTCAAGAAGAATATCGACAACGCCGTGCTGCAAAGTTTTAATCTAAAATCCTAAATGCAAAAAACGCCTGTTGTCATAAAGACAAAGGTGTTTTTTTATTCATTTTCACAAATCAATTGCTAATTTTTTTACAAACAGGCTGGCATTTTCTTTTACAATCGCTAAAATGACAAAAGCTTGAAAAAAAGAATCAGAAAAGGAAGAAATTTTATGCGCGACTTTATTTTTCAGAACCCGACCAAAATCATTTTCGGCGACCATGCCAGCGACAAACTCGGTGATGTGGCCAGCAACTACGGCAAAAAAGCTTTGCTGGTTTATGGGCAGAACAGTATTAAAAAAAGTGGTTTATATGAAAATATTGCCAATCAACTGCGCGCTAAAAATATTGAATTTGTTGAGCATGGCGGCGTCAAGGCCAACCCTACCCTGCAACACGGACGCGAAGGTGTTAAAAAGGCGCAGGACGGCAAAGTTGATTTTGTCATTGCCGTCGGCGGCGGCAGCGTTATTGATGAAGCCAAAGCAATTGCTGCCAGTATTGCTTCCAAACAGGATATTTGGGACTTTTTTACCGGCAAAGCAATGATAACCCGCGTTTTGCCGCTGGTTACGGTTTTGACGCTTCCGGCAACGGCAACCGAGATGAACGGCAATATGGTCATGACCAATCCGGAAACCGATGAAAAGCTCGGAATGGGCAACATGCGCCTGCACCCGGCCGTTTCAATTCTTGACCCGCTGCTGACTTATTCCATTCCGCTGCAATATACCGCTTATGCTGCGGTTGACATGGTTTCACACCTGACGGAAAGTTATTTTAACAATGACGGCGGTTGGACGGTTTTGCAAAAATATTATGTTGAGGGAATGGTCAAAACCGTGATGGAAGCTTTGGCCCGCGTTTTGAAAAAAGCAGATGATGCCGAAGGACGCGCAACTCTGATGTGGGCGGCAACCATGGCTTGGAACGGCCTTAATCTGGCCGGTGTCGGCGCGGCAACGACACCTTGCCACAAGTTGGAGCACCCGGTCAGCGCAATTTATGATATTGCCCACGGCGCCGGATTGTCCCTTATTACGCCGGCATGGCTGACTTTGCAGCTTGACCATAAAACTGCCGAGATTGCCAGATTTGCCCGCGAAGTTTTCAAAGTCGACAATCCTGATGATTTGGCTGCCGCCAAAGCCGGAATTGACGCTCTTAAAAACTGGTATATTGAAATCGGCGCGCCGGTTAATTTCCGTGAAGCGGGAATCGACAATCCTGATATTGCCAAGATGACCGACTTAGTTTTGGCCTCGGTTGCCGGCAATAAAATTCCGCATTTAACCAGAGAATTTATCACACAGGTTTATACAATGGCACTTTGAGGAATAACTGTGCTTTTACACCGAAACAAGGTATATTAATTTGCTGAGATCCTTCGACTACGCTCAGGATGACAAAATTCTAAGTTCTTACTGAACTAATAATTTATGTCAATTTGCTGAGATCCTTCGACTACGCTCAGGATGACAAACGTTTCGGCAAGTGTACTCTATCTCGTATGTTTGGCATTGAGAATCAGACGGGTAATTTTATTATTATCCGGATGGGTTTGCAGCTTATATTCCTGATAACGGCTATAGGCTTGTGACCAGGCAATTTGCTCTTCGCTCATTTTTTCCAGAGCATCACAATAGGCCAGCTGGTCGGCATGGTCGAGGGCGCATTTATCATAAAACACGGCAAGATTTTTTTGCAGCGGCGTTATGCCTTTTTCGGAAATCTGCCGCTCAAGCCCTTCCAGCAGCTGCTTTTGATAGCCCTTGGCCGCCGAAACGATAAAGTCGGTTGTTGATTGCGGATAGTCCATCTGGCGGACAGCCTCCTTAACCAGGATATTAAAATCATTTTGATTGAACTCTCTTTGCTGATAGAGCGGCATAATCACTTCCGAAATACATAAATCTTCAATTGCCGTCTGCAATCTTTCCGGTGCTTTTTCATCAAGGCCCGGAAAAATCTCAAGACCTTCCTGCAGGTAATTTTTCAAATTTTCCCGCGGTTTATTTAGGGAAGCAATATTGCGGCGGCTGAAATTATGTTCAAAATCTGTGAGCATTTTTTCCTTATAATTTAAATCAACATCAAAAATACGCTCGGAAAACATAACAAATTTTTCTTTTTCGACACCGGGTTTTTCACGACTCAGTTTTTGCAGATAAGCATCGGCCGTGATATTTTGTTCGGCAGCCAGTTCTTCTTCCGTCAAATCCAGATAAGAGACATAAGCCTGACAATTTTTGGCATAGGCGGTAAAAATTGCGGCCATATTTTTCCAATCGGCCTCTTTTGCTCTTGCCGGATTTCTCAACAGGTGCTCAACATATTCTATATCATATCCCGAAGAATCCAGAACAATTCCATGGCCGCCTTCACTCTCGAGAAGTTTGAATTGTTCGCGACTCAACAGGCCGACCAGAATGACATCTTTGGCACAATCCAAAATTTCTTCAGGCGTCATGCTTTTTTGCAGATTGATTGCTGCCAGCTCTTGCAGACAACGGGCAGATTTTCGTGATGTCTGCTGCCGCCAGCGTTTATAGCGGGCACCAAAATAATTTCTGACATCTTCAGACTGAATCCGGCGGCTGTCATAGCCTTCAAAAATCCGCGCTTCTTTTTTGTGGCGTTTATAATCTGCAGAAGTTTCCTGCTCAAGCCGGCGATAATCATAATCAGACAACAATTTGTTCATATCATCCTGAGTAAATTCCAGCGCTGATAAAGGCGATGAACTAAATTCGTCTGCCGCCATTTCATTTTTTTGCCAGCTCCTGATATCGGCGATTGTCAGGGCTTCATAATCCTCAACGGCCTCGGCTGTTTCATGCAGGGCATTTTCAATATTTTTAATGCGGTTATAGCCGGGCTGAGCCGCGGATAAAATCTTTCTGACCTCAGGCAGGCTGCCACGCAAAGCATTTTGAAAATCGCTGTTTGACGTTACGGGAATTTGCATACGGCGGCAATTATCAAGCATAGTCAGGTATAAACCGCCGGAAGAGGCCTGCAAGGGCTTATCAAAAGCTTCCAGACAGCCCCAATAAATGCCGAGGTTAATATTCTCCGTTGATAACCCGGGTTCGTTATTATTTTTCATCCTGGCGGCAATTGTCACATCAAGCTGTGCTTCTTGAACCTTTTTCCATAAATCTTCCTGCCAGTCGATATTCATATCAATCAGCGCCGTATTGGCGGCATAAAGCGTCCGCTGCAGCCAATAAGCGCTCTTGGCGTCAAAATAGTCATCATTTCTGCCGTTGACATAATTCTGGGTTTTAATTAAATCTGTTGCAAATTGCGGAGATGAAAGATTGAAACTTAACGGAATATCGCGAAAATGCGGATTGCGGTTCAGTTCTTCCGAAAGCTTGGGAATAAGAGATTCTGCCATGCCGATTTTGTTATGGTGTTTCCGCAAAGACAAAACCGGCAGTTTTGCGCCGTAAAAGGCATTCAGCTCACCGGTCAGATTTATCAGTGCCGGAGCCGTCTCGCCAAGGCGCTCTATATAAACATCAAGGTCATCGGCACGAAGAATTTTGCGGTTTTTACCGGCCAGCATTTTCTCGGCATAAAACACAAAAGTTTTTATGACGGATTTGTATTCTTTTTCATTTTGAAAATTGAACATAAAATAAGCGCCTTAAGTTATATTATAGACACAATATAAACAAAAAGCGCTTGTTTTGTCAACTTTTAATTAATCTAAGTCTTCAGATTAACAAGCAGCTGCAGCATTTCATTCGTAGCCGTAAAGGAGCTGGAGTTTAATCCATAAGCCCGCTGGACAACCACCATTTTGGTGAACTCGGTTTCGACATTGGCGGTTGAACGCTCTAAGGCCTGGCTCTTGATAAAATCTTTATTTGAATCGAGATAATAAGAATCGCCGGTCAGACCGTTTGCCTCAAACAAAGTACCGGAAACCGAAGTCAGATTATCAGGAGCCGAAAAACCGGTCAAAGCC
This sequence comes from uncultured Alphaproteobacteria bacterium, assembly GCA_900551585.1. Lineage (GTDB taxonomy): Bacteria > Pseudomonadota > Alphaproteobacteria > RF32 > CAG-239 > CAJLXD01. The sequence continues at coordinate 18,572 of URWU01000001.1, forward strand.
AGTTTGGCAATATTTACCGTCTGACCGTTGCTGTAAGAAGCATAGACAATTCCTTCTTCACCGATGGCGCTGAATTTGAAATCGCCGCTTTCTTTACCGTCTTGTTTGACATCGGTAATACCGCTGCTGCCGTCATACTGGGTCATATTCTCAATATTCATGGCAATTGTATTGCTGCTGCCGTCATCCCAGGCAACATCTACCGTAAAGTCTTTCGGTGACAACAGTTTGCCGTCCTGCGAGAAAACAGCCTCTATCGGCTCGGCCGTTGTAACGGTTCCGCCATTGACATCAAAAGTGACGTTCCAGGTATTAACCTTGCCCTCAACTTTGGTAAAGAGCATATTCATTGTTTCACCGTTATTATTGGGGCCGTAAATCGTAATTCCGTAACTGCTGGTATCTGCCCCCGAAGCCGGAACGTTTGCCGTAATCGAGGCTTTGGTTGTCGGGGTTGACGGAATTTTTTCCGGATAATTAATCACAATATCCGACGGAGAACCGCCAAAGCCGCCGCCTTCCAAAGCAGGAAAACCCTGCACGCGCAAACCGTTATTATTGACCAGATACAAACTGCCGTTGGTTGACATTGTTTTAAAATCGCCGGCGCGGGTGTAATAAACATCGCCGGAATAGCGGTCTTTCAAAGTGAAAAAAGCGTTGCCGGTACCGTTAATAGCAACGTCATAATTATTATTCGACGCCGTTACCTGACCCTGATGCGTTACATTGGTGCGGTCATAATAACCAACGCCGTGGATATCTACCCGCGAAGAAGATATGCCGTCCTGACTGCCTTTAACGACAGGATTGGCTCCCAACAAGGTATAAAACATCGTCTCACTGCTTTTATAGCCGACAGTGTTGATGTTGGCAATGTTTGTACCAACGGTTTCCAATGCGTGCGATTGAGCAGTCATACCGGTTGTCGAAGGCATGAACATACTTAAAGCCATGATAAAAATCTCCCTAAAATTTATCTTATGAGAATATATGCAAAAATTGTGCCAAAAGCTATTTCTTGTTTTGGTTGTTTTAATTAAATACCACACCGTTAATTTCAGGCGTTAACATTTATTTTTAAAAATCACTCAAAAATCGGCCATTTTGATAAAAAAACGGGGTATATTTAAGCAAAATTGATAATTTTTGTTGTATTTTGCTGAAATAAGAGATATGAATCAGTCTGATTTTATTTATTTAACATTTAGTGAGAAAATTAATATGGCAAATCCATTGGATACTAAAGTTATCAGCAAACTGGCTGAGATTCTTGATAAAAGTAATTTAACCGAGCTTGAATATGAAGATGAAACCTGCAGAATCTGCCTGACTCGTGAAGTGACTATGGCTGCTCCGGCTTATGCACCGATGCCTGCTCCGATGCCGATGCCCGCAGCACCGGCTTCTCTGCCAGCTCCTGCCGCTGCTCCTGTTGCCGCTGCGCCGATGAGTGATGAAGATTATGCCAAAAATCCCGGCGCCGTTAAATCTCCGATGGTCGGCGTTGTTTATATGTCTGCCGATCCGAATTCTCCGGATTATGTCAAAGTCGGCGACACCGTTTCCGAAGGCGACACCGTCTGCCTGATTGAAGCCATGAAAACCTTTAATCCGGTTAAGGCTCACAAAGGCGGCAAAGTTACCAATATTCTGGTTGCAACCGGCGATCCCGTTGAATATGGCGAACCTCTGGTAATTATTGAATAATTTGTCCCAACTCTTTAGGATTTTAATATGTTTGAAAAAGTATTAATTGCCAACCGCGGTGAAGTTGCCTTAAGAATTCATCGTGCCTGCCGCGAGATGGGTATCCGTACCGTGGCCGTGCATTCTGAGGCTGACGCCGATGCCATGCATGTTCGTTTGGCTGATGAAGCCGTTTGTATCGGACCGGCTCGTTCGACCGACTCTTATTTAAATAAGTCGGCGATTATTTCGGCAGCCCACATTACCGGTGCAGATGCTATTCACCCGGGTTACGGCTTTTTATCCGAAAGCGCCGATTTTGCCGAAATGGTTGAAGAACACGGCATTACGTTTATCGGCCCCCGCGCTGAAACAATGCGCATGATGGGTGACAAAATCACCGCCCGAGAGGCTTCCATCAAAGCCGGCCTGCCGGTTGTTCCGGGTTCTCCGGCTCTGGAAAGTGTTGAGCAAGCCATCGAATGGGCTCACAAAATCGGTTATCCGGTTATTGTCAAGGCCAAAGACGGCGGCGGCGGAAAAGGTATGAAAACCGCATTTAACGATGCCGAAATGAAAGAAGCTTATACAATGGCGAAAGCCGAAGCGAAAGCCGCTTTCACCAGCGATATCGTTTATATGGAAAAATATTTGCAGAAACCGCGCCATATTGAAATGCAGGTTTTGGCCGACAACTATGGCCATGTTGTGCATTTGGGCGAGCGTGACTGTTCTATCCAGCGTAATCACCAAAAAGTGATTGAAGAGACTCCGTCTCCGGGATTGAATCAGGCTCAGCGCGCCGAGATTGGCGAGATTGCCCGCAAGGCTGCCGAAACTCTCGGCTACAGCAACGCCGGCACCATGGAATTTTTGTTTGAAGACGGCAAATTCTATTTTCTGGAAATGAACACCCGTGTTCAGGTTGAACACCCGATTACCGAAGCTATCAGCGGTATTGATATTGTCAAAGAGCAAATCCGCGTTGCCAGCGGTGCCGTTCTCGGCTACACTCAGGACGATATCCAGTTCAGCGGCCATGCCATTGAATGCCGTATTAATGCCGAAGATCCGGAGACTTTTGTTCCCTGCCCCGGCAAGATTACCGAATGGCATGCTCCCGGCGGTCTCGGCGTCCGCGTGGATTCCGAAATCTATTCCGGTTACAGCATTCCGCCGTATTATGACAGCATGATTGCCAAATTGATTGTTCACGGCAAAACCCGCAATGCTGCATTAATGCGCCTGCGTCGTGCTTTGGAAGAATTTGTTATTGAAGGTGTTAAAACCACTATTCCGCTGCATCAGGAAATTATTTCCCAGGCAGAATATATTGACGGTCAGTTTAATATTCACTGGCTGGAAAAATTCATGGCTGCCAAAAAATCAGCGAAATAAATTCTTTTTCTATGATAAAATCGCGTTCCTTGATAAAAGTAACGCGATTTTTTTATTGTTCTTCGGCACTCTGGAATGATAATTGATATTTTCTACAAAAACCCCTTGTTTTTGTCCAAAAATTGTGATATAAAGAAAGAACTTAATTGAATTATTTACACTTATCATTATCCCCTGATGATTTTCTTTTTCTGTTTTTTGCAGATAAGATAAGTGTCTAAATACAAACCCCATCTAAATCTAAGCTTCTGCATTTTATAAAGTCCATAACTTTTTAATATACTGATTTTTGTATTTTGATAATTCGATTAGCCTCCTGAATATTTGTCCAGTTATCTTGCGATAACCGATACAGATATATCAATTCCGGGCTTGGGAATATAAACAAATCAATTACAAAAATCACCCGTTATTTTCAGCAAAGCAAACAAGCCTTGCGGCGCCGGAAATAACACAATAATTAAAAATTATGAAGACTACAAATTTTTCAGAAGAAGTGAGAGAATTAGTTGCAGGTTCAATGGTTATTGCCAACCGAATCACAGTCGTTAACGTTGCAAGCTCTACCGAACTACGTGCCGTTGCTGCTTACATCCAAAAAGAATACCGGGAAAATATTCTCATTATTCAGGATAAGCAATATGCCGCATTTTATTCCGGAGAGATTGAGGCAAATAATTTTTCCCATATCATCCTTGATGATGAAGATTGGGCAATGCCGACAGACTGCGGTTTTTGGGAAATCCGTTTCAGACTCAAAAAGCCTTACCAAGAGTTTCTTGATCTTATCAAAGATAAACTTTTGTCTCAGGCCTTGATTTTAAGCGCTGTTCCGGATTTTAGGACTCTTGATGATGATATCAGCCTGCTTAACAGCGGTTTTGCCAATGACATCAGAGAGGGTTTTAATTTAGGTATGAAAGAAGCTCAGGAAGTCTTATACAAACTTTTCTGCTTCTCCAGCATTCTTCAAAATTCTTTGCGAAAAGCCCAATATAATCCTAAAAATTTTAGGGATAAAATGGCTCTAACTTTGCTAAAAAAAGAGATTGAAGAATTTATCCAAAGCAAAAACTATCTGCTCTGTGTCGAAATGACAAATGCAGGCGTTAGCCGTGTTGTTTCCAGACATTGTCAGAATTATGTTCAAAAGCTTTTAACCGCTTTGGAAGAAATTGTAAAATAACTAAAAAAAGAGCTCTGCGGAGCTCTTAACTTTATTCACTTAATTTATATCAAAAATGAAAAAGAAATTTTTAACACCCATTTTGGCAATCGTTGCCGGTATTCTTTTTTTCACCCTTTTCCAATGTTCCCTTTCCAGTGAAGAAGCTGAGGAGAAAGCACAAATTGAAAATGTTGAACGCCTGAGCAACTGTCCGACTTACTATGTTGACGGCGTCTCTGATCCATCTGATAAGGAAGAAGGTATCTTTTATGCTAATCTTTATCGCAAAAATGCGTCAGACGGAACTATCCCCGACAGCATACTTGTTAAGTTTTACGAACAACTGACACCGTCTATTCTCTATCTGAAAGCCGGTGACAGCATCAAAATAGATTTAGAAGTCGTAACTGATGAGTACCGTCTGGACGGAAGGTATCAGATTTTTAAAACTTATGAAGCATCATTATTTATTTTTGTTGATCAAATTCCTATCCTGACGGAAAAATACAAACAAAATAACAACTAATGGCACCAATCTTTTAATTAACCGAAAAAACACACTAAACAAGCCCTCTCTGCGAAGAAAGGGCTTGTTGCTTTTTAAACAAAAAACCGCGCTGCAATCCTAAAACACAGCGCGGTAATTATTCTTAATTCAGAACGGTTATTTGCCGGCCGGTTTTACCGGAGCTTTAACCTTTTTCTGCAAGTCGGCAATCAAAGCATTGATATTGCCGCCGTTGTTTTTGATAAAAGCGGTATATTCATTGCGAGCGGTAATTGCCAAGCTGACGTTTTCAATAATGATATCAACAATCTTGAAACTGCTGCCGGTTTGCTTAACGCGCCAGATAACTTTTGCCGGAGCGCCCTGATTCATGGCAACGGTTGAGTTGATGAAAACCTGATTTTTGGAAGTGGACGGGGTAGAACCGACAAAAACAAAAGACTTGCCTTTGAATTCGTCAAAACGAGCCGACCAGGTTTTAATATTCAGTTCGCGATAAACTTTGATAAAGTCTTTGCGCTGTTCCGGTGTTGCAATTTTCCAATAGCGGCCGAGAACAAACTGGCCGATAAAATCCAAATCCAAAGCATCGTTGAACAATTTTTCAAAACGCTGATCTTTAACGGCCTGAGAAACCGGCGCATTGATGATTTCCTCAATACCTTCGCTGGTCACTTTGCGGACAAAAGCGTCTGCCTTGGCAACATCAACATCAGCCTTGGCTGCTGCCGAAAAGAGAAATACAGAGCCTAAAACAGCGGCAAAAATACTTTTTTTCATCTTTTATTTACTCCTTGGTTATTTTACCTGCTCTGCTTCCATTTCGTCAAAGGTCTCATCTTCGTCCTCAATTCCGAAATCAAAATCATAAGCAGCATTTTTCTTGTCATCATTGTAGCAGTTCGGCATATCGCTCTTATTCTGCAGATAAGCGGATTTCATCGTTGTATAGAAATCAACCGAATTGCGCTCTAAATCATCGCCCATATCCATAAAGGCTTCTCTTTCAACAATCGTCTTAACACCGACATAAGCGCTGTAGGCATAAATTCCGTCTTCATAATCTTCGGTCAGCCAGTAAATCGGCGAGATGAAAGCATCAACCGTGGTACCGACAAAAGCACGCGGGGAAGACGGCCCCAAGAAAGGCAGAACAATGTACGGACCGTCTTTAACGCACCATTTGGCCAGTGTCCGTTCAAAGGTATCTTTTTTTCTTTCCAAGCCCCAAGCGGTGGCAACATCAAAAGTACCGCCCAAGCCCAGGGTCGTGTTGATGACAAAACGTCCGACAGAAATACCTGATTGTTTAATCTCACCCTGCAAAAGCTGGTTAACGGCAGAAACAGGTTCATGAACATTTGTGACGGCGCTTCTGACTCTGATACGGACATCTTCGGAAGTGACGGCGCGATATCCTTTAGCAACCGGCTTTAAAATATATTTATCAAGATTATAGTTAAAGGTAAACATGGCACGGTTAAAACTCTCCAAACCATCTTCCTGCTCATGCTGATCAGCCTGAGTTTGTGAAGAGGCACAGGAAGCAGTAAAAATCAAAGTCAAAGAAAGGAGAGAAAACCAAAGTGTTTTTTTAGTCACGTCACACCTACTGTATGTTAGAAATTTATTTTTAGTTAATATAACATCAAATAAATTGAAATCAATAACTTTATTACTATAATACTGGATAGTTTGGTATGTAATTTTTCCGCAGATTTTAAGGGGTTTTCATGTATATTTTTCAAATTTCGGACCTGCATTTTCAGGCAGAAGACGAACGCAGCGCCAACAATCTCGATAAAGTTGTCAAAAGCATTGCCGCACAAGATGTTAAGCCGGATTTGCTGCTGATTACCGGTGATATTACCCACGGGCAGAAATATGACAGCTATCCGCAGGTTTTTGAAAAAATAAAATCTCTCGGCGTTCCTTTCCTCTGCATTACCGGCAACAATGATTCTTCTTCCGGCCTCATGAAAGCGCTGCAGGAATTTGTTCCCGCACACCCGCATTCGGAAATGGCTGATTATCTGCAATATGGCGTTGATACTTATCCCTGCCGGATAATTGCCCTCGACAGCTTTGCTCCCGGCAATCTTTCCGGCGCCCTGGACGACAAACGCCTTGCCTGGTTTGAAGAAAAGCTCAATAATAATCCCTCTCACAAGCCGACCCTGGTAATGATTCACCAGTTTACGCTGCCCAACACGCTGCACCGCGGTTTTCTGCCTTGGTTTGCCGAATTTAACCATTTGATTTCCGACCATCAGCAGGATATCCGGCTGGTCGTTTCCGGCCATCTGCATGCTTCTCTCGGCGGCCTGATATGCAAAACACGTTTTATCTCCGCACCCAGCACTAACTGGAATTCGATTTTTGATTTTAATAATCACGGCAACCAAATCAGAGATAATTCCGCTCCTGTCGGTTATTTAATCCACCATTTTGACGGCAATGATTTTATCAGCTATCACGTTGCTTTAGCCTGATTTTAGTTTCGCTGCGTTTTTGTTACATTGCTGAAACCTTTTGTGTTTTGCAATCTTTTTGGTTTTACCCTACTATCAGCCTCAGTTAAAACAACAATTGAGGATGACCAATATGACTAACAAACCTTCAAAACCGATTATGCTTTTCGACTGCAAAACTTCTCAGAGCGTTATCGGCCAGGAAAAATTTTTAGACTCTTTCAAAACTATTTTGAACCACGGCGGTTATGCCCAGGGTCCCGAAACTCGTGAACTCGATGAAAAACTGGCTAACTTTGCCGGCGCAAAATATTGCTCTACCTGCGGTTCCGGAACTGATGCCCTGACTTTGGCCCTGATGGCCTGGGACGTTAAAGCCGGTGACGCCGTATTTGTTTCTTCTTTCACTTTCGTTGCTTCTGCCGAAGCTCCGGTTTTGCTGGGCGCAACCCCGATTTTCGTTGACTCTGATCCGAACACTTACAACATGGATCCGAAAGATTTGCAGCGTGCTATTGATGAAGTTAAGAAAGAAGGCAAATTAAACCTCAAAGCCGTTATTGCCGTTGATATTTTCGGTTCTCCCTGCGATTATGACGCAATCAACAAAATCGCTCATGCAAACGGCATGAAAGTTTTGTCTGATGCCTGCCAGTCTTTTGGTTCTGTTTACAAAGGCACCAAAACCGGTAATGTTACCGAAATGACCGCCATTTCTTTCTACCCGACCAAACCTCTGGGCTGCTATGGTGACGGCGGTGCTGTTTTCAGCAACACCAATGAAGAAAACGAACTGGTTAAATCCTGCCGCGTTCACGGTATGAGCCCGGAAGACCACTATGATAACGTTCGTCTCGGCATGACCGGCAGAATGAACACTTTCCAAGCTGCCGTTCTGTTGTTGAAATTGTCTGTTTTTGAACAGGAACTCAAAGACCGTTACAGAGTTGCCAGCCGTTATGATAACGAACTGAGCAATTATTTCAACAAACAGCAGATTTTAGACAACTGCCAGTCTGCTTATGCTTTGTACACCATTAACTGTGAAGACCGCGATGAACTGATGGCTTACCTCAAAGAAAACGGTATTCCCTGCGGCGCTTATTACCCGCGTCCGGTTCATACTCAAACCGCTTATGCTCAGTGGAATAATCGTCCGCTGCCGGTTTGCGAGAAACTGTCAAAGACTGTTCTGTCTATCCCGATGACTCCGTATCTTGATAACGAAGCTTTGGATTACATCATTGAGACAATGAACAACTTTGCCGCAAAAAAAATGAATAAAGCTGCTTAAGCACGAAAGTGTTTAATCCTTAAAAACAAAATACCCTTAGATTTTTCTAAGGGTATTTTTGTTTGTAAATACGAGAGTATTTTTAATCTCGGCAACTATTTTTTACTGCTGTTGCGTTTTTGGCGGGCAGCCAAGCCGTCATCAATATATTTTTTGATATTCGGACCGAAAGTTTGATGAATATAAACCGTCAATTCACTGGGCTTTTCAACATAAGCTTCCGCTTCGGTCTGAGCCTGCAGCAATTCTTCAATCTTCAAATTCTTTTCAAGAACATTACGGCGGTTGTCAGCGTCATCGGCACCGCGGACAGAAGCAACGTTAAACAGAATGTGCGCCTTATAAATGTTGCGGGGATATTTCTGACCGATTGCCAGAATATTACCGAGTTCCATCATGGCGTCAATATTGCCCTGAGCCATTGCTTTGTTCAATGCCTTGACCGCATTACCGTAGTTTTGCGGAGTTCCCCAGCCATTCATATACATCAGAGACAAAATGAACTGTGCGTCATCATAACCGGCATTGGCTGATTTTCTGATTAAATCAAAAGCATGGCGGAAATCTTTTTCAACAATATAGCCGCGGAAATAAGCATAACCGAGCATAAAATTGGCGGTCGGATTATCACTCTCGGCGGCTTTTTCAAATAAATGTATCGCCTCTTCGGGATTTTGGACAATTCCCTGTCCCGAAAGATAAATAAAAGCCAGATTGACCATGGCTTCAACATTGCCGAGCTCGGCGGCTGCGGCAAACATTTTTGCGGCCATCAGCGGATTGCGCGGCGTGCCGATACCGCTGTAATATAAACTGCCGAGGTTGTTGATTGCGACATTGTCTTTGCGTTCTGCCGCCATTTTATAATAGTCAAAAGCTTTTTTGTGGTCGACAGAAACACCGTCTTCACCATAGAGATACATATAGCCCAAAGTCAGCTGCGAATTGACGTCGCCCTCTGCGGCGGTTCGGGTCAGTTTTTGTAAAACCGTTTCGGTTGAGCCGGGCTCCACGGTTACTTCCGTTTTTTTCTTATCGCCCCAAAAATTGAGAAAAGAGAAAATGCCTTTATCTTCTTTTTTTGCAGCAACATCCGCTTTGTCTTCCGTTTCTTTTTTTTCTTCCTCTTTGGATGCCGGCGCCGCCAAAACTAAATCACCATCTAGTGACAAAACGGCTTCCTGAGCCTGAGCTAAAGATGTGGAAGCAAGCAGACTGAATAAAAACAAAGATAAGCGACGCATTTTAACTCCTAACGAGTACAACCCTGAAACTTTCCCCAAGCTCTTTTGGCATTGTGCTTTTGAGCCTGACGTTGTTTATTATGATAATTTCTGCGGTTTTTATCAAGTGTTTTGTAAATATTTTTCTTTGACGGCCTATAACCGCCTTCCATCCGGCTCAAAACCTCTAATTCATCTCGGGTCGGAACATTGGTGTCAAGCGGCCGCTCATTCCAGGCATCTTGAGCAAAATGTTCTTTATTGGTCGAATGTTCCAGCGGCATGGCAAAGAAATGCGCTTCGCTGCCGGTAATGCGGCCATTATATTTTTCCATAATAAACGGGCTGTACCGCTCGGCGAAATCCTGAATCTGGTCAGAGGTGACCAACAGGCCGAGAGACTTTAACTCATCATCGGTCACATTGAATGCCTGACTCATATCAAAAGCCTTAAACGGGCGATACATAAAGTTTTTGCTAATGAAGTCAGCTACACCGCTGAAAATTTTTTCATTCTTGCGCGTTTGGCAGCTGTAAACTTCAGAATCAAACTTTTTGTCATTGGCCAGTTTGGCATCTTCAATACGGAAAGCCTTGTCCAAAACCTGCAGATTGTAGGCACGGATAGCTTCTTTGTTACGCTTTTGAATGGCCAGCTGCAATTTGAAAATATTCATTTTGGCAATCAGGCGATCGGCCGTTCCTTTGAAGCGTTTGAGATTTTCTTCCCAAAAGCGCAGCCCTTTTTTAGCGGTATGCTTAGATGTAATCAGCAAAACATTATCATTGCGGCTTTCGGCATTTTCCTCGCCGGCATAAATCGCGTGCGTATCAATATCGCCCTCATAAAGCTTGGTGATTTTAATCTGGGTTTCAACTTTGAAAGAATTGCCGTTGACCTTCATATTCAGATAAGCGCGTTTTTCACGGTAGTTTTTCTGATTATAAATTTTGCTGTCGCTGATATTTCCGTAAAAGCTGTCTTTAATCTCGGCAATGCTGACATTATACTGGCTGTCGTTTTTGAACATCTCAAGCGTTTCGACCGTATCCGTATAATATTTACGGGTAATCGTCATACGGACCATATCTTTTAAGCGCTCATAAGGTTTCGGAAGCGCCGCAATTTCCTGCCGGACAGAAGCTTCTTCCGCAGCCAGGGCTTTGCGATACGCCCCGGTGTTTTCACCATATTTCAAGCGCAGGTCAGCTGTGTGTTTGAGGCGGATTTTAGCAGCATCATCACTATATTGTTTATAATATTTGCCGCCCTCTGAGATAACTTTGCCGTTTTTATCCATTACCGGCATTTTGATTTTATCAATCGCACGGCGGATATTTTTCAATCCCGGCAAAATGACATAAACCGGATTATCGCGGAAATCATAAAAAGTCAGCCGCATATTGGTGAAAGGGGTAATATGTTTGGCGCGATATTCTTTATATTTTGACATATTATTATGGAAACCGCCAACCATTTGGTTTTCTTCGACAATACCGGTATCCAAGTCTATCGCGTTAATCTCGTCCGGTGCCGGTTCTTCACCCAGCTCGGCAAGACGTTTTATCTTGTGCGGACGATATTCTTTTAACAGCGTCGCGGTAATGTTTTTATATAATGTGCGGTAAGTTTCCATAGCATCGCCGTAGATTCCGCGCAGATAATCGGCGGCTTCCCGGTCAATCAATTTATTTTCTAAGGCTCTGTCAATATAGTTGAGGCTATATTCATTGAAGATATTCTGGATATTATCAATTTGTTCCGCTGTAAAATGCTCGATATCAGCAGCGGTGATTTTAATGTCTTCATCTTTGGCCAGAGCGGCTTTGACTCTGGATACTAATTCTTCGTATTCAGCCATGGCTAACTCACTATTATTTTGTCTATTCCAGCTAATTATTATAGCTTAGATTCTTTTTTATGCAACAGAAAATCTGATACCGGCGGTCAATTTTTCTGTCAAAAATGACTAATAAACCAGAAATAATAAGAAAATCGGCTTTTACAAGAAGCAAACATAAAAAAACTCCCGGCTTGGCAGCAGCCGGGAGTATAAGTATCGGAGCAGTAACTGTCCTAGAATAGTTTCAAAACAGACTGAGCAGCCTGAGAAGCCAAACTCAAAGAGTTAATAGCCAATTGCTGTCTGGTCTGCAGAGCCAACATGTTTGCGGACTCTTCGTTCATATCGGCCAAGGTCAGTTTGTCAGCGCCTTCGGTCAATACGTTAATCAGGTTATCGGTAAATTCTTCACGGCTTTGAACAACCGAGTAGTTGTTACCGAAGTCAGATGCCATGGTACGCAGTTTGGAAACGGCGCCTTCAATATCGCTGATTGAGGTTTCGATATTGCTGTCTTTTTGCCAATCATTCTGAGCCTGAGAGATACCCAGACCTTTAGAAGAAGCATCAACACCGGTGATTTCAATCATTGAAGAACGGTCTTCGTTGAAGATGACTTTCAGGTCATTTTCCTGCAACAGGTTAATACCTTTATAGCCGGCATCATTTGCCAACTGGTCAATCTGATCCAGAATTTCGTTAAATTGTTTTGCATAACTCTTACGTTCTGCGGTAGGTGCTGTTGCGTCGCCGGCTTTGCGTGTTCCACCGAGACCCAAATCTTTCAGAGCATTTTGGTTAGCATTGGTACTGTCGGCAAAAATACGGAATTCTTTTCCGGTTGCGGTAACAGACAAAGCTTTACCATCTGCAGCGGCTTTAACTCCTAAATCGGTTTCAGCAGCGGCATTAATAGCAGAAGCAATGGTTGCGGAGTTAGCACCTTTAGCTGCATCTAAAGTTACAACTTTGGCGGCCTCTGTTGCAGTGGCAATACCATTGGTTGCATCGTTGACATAAGAGACAGCGGAACCGTCAGTTGTTGAAACGGTGATTGTTGCGCCGGTTGCGTCAGCTTTGGCATTCAAACCCATACCCTGCAACTGATTAATGGCATCATTGGCAACTGCTTTTTCGTCAGCGGCACCAGCAGCCAGAGTAATTTCCTTTTGGGTTCCGTCTGCTAAATAAATTGTGAATTTTTTGCCTTTGTCAGCAGCCACAAAAGTCATATCAAATGTGCTTAAATCATCACGGGCATCAACGATGATATCGCCGGTTACCGGAGTTTTTACTTCATTTGAAGTAATTGCATATTTATCAAAGTTACCGGAAACATCGCGTGCGGAGTTTGCAATAGCTTTGGCCTGCTCGGCAAAAGAGGTAATTGTTTTAATCGCTTCGTCAGCCGCCTTAATGGTTTGAATACCCTGACCCATGCTATCCAGCAAAGAGCTAAGGTCATTCGCGCGGTTGTTTAACGATTGTGCGGTATAATAGGAAGAAGGGTTATCGATAGCCGAGTTAACCTTCTTTCCGGTGGAGAGGCGTTCTTGCGTCATGTCCATCAGACTCTGAGTGGACTGTAACGATAACAAGTTCGAACGCATGCTCGCTGTAAGTGAAATATCTGCCATTTTTTTCTCCAATACTTTGGAATATTATCTTGCTGTCGTTGTACTGACGCAGCAAGTCGTTGTACAAAATCCGACACCCTTTTGAGTGCCTTTAACTATTTTTAATACCATATCAGTAAATAAATAGTTAACTGCAAAAATAAGTTTTTCAACGAGTCGCAAACTGTTTATCTGCCTGCTTGTCTGACTGAAATACTCTCTGCATAAAATTATTATAGACGCTAATATATTAAAATTTTGATAATGAGAAATATTGTTGAATGAAAAACGGCAAATTTTACCGGAACTGACTAATGATAATTAAGCTGAGATGTTTCGACAAGCTCAACATGACAATGTTGCTATATTGTTTGACTGGTTTCTTCACGAAGCACTGCGTATCCGTTCAGAATAACGTGTGTGGCTGTATGGACTATAAGGCTGAGATCCTTCGGCTTCGCTCAGGATGACAATAAAATGCTCAGGATGACAATAAAGTACTCAAGGGGACAATAAAAATATTCAGGGCGGCATACATAATAAAAAAGCTCCCGGGAAAACCCGGGAGCCTGATATTCAATCGTTGATTAGCGATTAGAACAGTTTCAAAACAGACTGAGCAGCCTGAGAAGCCAAACTCAAAGAGTTAATAGCCAGTTGCTGTCTGGTTTGCAGAGCCAGCATGTTTGCGGACTCTTCGTTCATATCGGCCAAGGTCAGCTTATCGGCGCCCTCGGTCAAAACGTTAATCAGGTTATCAGTAAATTCTTCACGGCTCTGAACAACTGAGTAGTTGTTACCGAAGTCGGAAGCCATTGTACGCAGTTTGGAAACAGCGCCTTCAATTCCGGAAATTGCGGATTCAATGTTGCTGTCTTTCTGCCAATCATTCTGAGCCTGAGAGATACCCAAGCCTTTTGCAGAAGCGTCAACACCTTTAATTTCAATCATTGAAGAGCGGTCTTCGTTGAAGATTACTTTCAAGTCATTTTCCTGCAGCAGGTTAATACCTTTATAACCGGCGTCTTGAGCCAAGGCGTCAATCTGAGACAGGATTTCGTTGAATTGTTTTGCATAACTTTTACGCTCTGCCGTCACGGCTGAAGCGTCACCTGCTTTACGGCTGCCTTCAATACCTAAAGATTTCAGAGCAGCTGCATTCGCATTGGTTCCGTCACTAAAGACGCGGAACTCAAGATCTGTTGCCGTGACTGAAAAAGCTTTACCGTCGGCAGTTGCCGTCAAACCGGTAACACCGGCTGCATTGATAGCAGCGCTGATTGTTGCCGAGTTGGCACCTTTAGCTGCATCTAAAGTAACAACTTTGGCTGCCTGGGTTGCGGTAGCAAGGCCGGCAGTTGCATCGTTAACATAAGAAACAGCCGAGCCGTCAGTGGTGGATACGGTAATTTTACCGGCTCCGTCGCCTTTGGCATTCAAGCCCATGCCCTGCAACTGGGTAATTGCACTAGCTTCAACCTCAGCAGCGTTTGTACCGGCAAGAGTAATTTCTTTGCTGGTACCATCAGCCATATAAACAGTAAATTTTTTGTCTTTATCGCCAGCAACAACATCCATTTCGAATGTACTCAAATCTTTACGAGCATCAACGATAAAGCTGCCAGTAACCGGATCGGTGATCTCATTAGATGTAATTGCGTACTTGTCATAGTTACCGGAAACATCACGTGCGGAGTTTGCGATAGCTTTGGCTTGTTCTGCAAAAGAGGTGATTGTTTTAATCGCTTCATCGGCCGCTTTAATAGTCTGAATGCCCTGGCCCATGCTGTCAAGCAATTGGCTTAAGTCATTCGCGCGGTTGTTTAATGATTGAGCGGTGTAATAGGAAGAAGGGTTGTCGATAGCCGAGTTAACCTTTTTTCCGGTGGAGAGACGCTCTTGTGTCATATCCATCAAACTTTGAGTTGATTGTAAAGACAACAGGTTTGAGCGCATGCTCGCTGTAAGTGATATATCTGCCATTTTCTTTCTCCAATACTTTGGAACACATTAACTTGTGAATGTTCTACTAACATTACAAGTTTTATATTAACACAAATCCGGCACCTAATCAATGCCTTTTTTAAAGATAAAATTCCCTTTACAAATCTATTTAAGCCTTAAGCATTGATTTTACAGCATTTACTATACTAAAGTCTTATATAAATTCGTTTACCCATATATCTATTGTCTATCTTATAAGATAAAGTGTTAATTTTTTGATAACAAAAAAAGCTCCCGGACAAAGTATTCCGGGAGCTGTAAGAGAAAGAAAATTTGTTCTTAGAACAGTTTCAAGACCGACTGGGCTGCCTGAGAAGCCAAACTCAAAGAGTTAATAGCCAGTTGCTGTCTGGTCTGCAGAGCCAGCATATTTGCCGATTCTTCGTTCATATCAGCCAAAGTCAGCTTATCGGCACCTTCAGTCAAGACGTTAATCAGGTTATCGGTGAAGTTCTCACGGCTTTGAACAACTGAGTAGTTGTTACCAAAGTCAGATGCCATGGTGCGTAGTTTGGAAATTGCGCCTTCAATATTGTTGATTGAGGTTTCAATGTTGCTGTCTTTCTGCCAAGCATTCTGAGCCTGAGAAATACCCAAGCCTTTGGAAGATGCATCAACACCGGTGATTTCAATCATTGAAGAACGGTCTTCGTTGAAAATAACTTTCAAGTTATTTTCCTGCAACAGGTTAACACCTTTATAACCGGCGTCCTGAGCCAGAGAATCGATTTGTTCCAAAATTTCGTTAAACTGTTTGGAATAGCTGGAACGTTCCAAGCTTTCGGCGCTGGAATCACCGGCTTTACGAGAACCGGCGATATTCAAATCGCGAAGGGCATTATCACTGGCAGTGGTACCATCACTGAAAATGGTAAATTGTTTATTGGTCGCGCTGACAGAGAAAGTTTTTCCGTCAGGTGTTGCGGTAATAGCCATTGCCGGAGCTGTCTGAGCAATACGGTTGATTTCAGCAGCAATTGTTGCCGAGTTAGCACCGGTATTAGCAGACGCCAAAGTTACAACGCGGGCAGCAGTTGTCGAATCAGCCAGACCGTCAGTTCCGTCATTAACCCAAGAAACGGAAGAGTTATCTGTTGTGGAAACGTTAATATTACCGGTTCCGTCACCTTTGGCGTTCAAGCCCATGCCCTGCAGCTGGTTAACGGCATTTGCCTCAACCTCGGCAGCATTTGTACCGGCAAGAGTTAATTCTTTTTTGGTTCCGTCAGCAAGATATACCGTAAACTTTTTAGTAGCATCACCAGCTTCTACTTTCAAAGTAAAAGTGCTCAAATCATTGCGGGCATCCATAATAAAAGTACCGTCGATGGGGTCTGTAACTTCATTGGATGAAATGGCATATTTATCAAAGTTACTGGGAATATCTCGAGCGGAGTTGGCAATCGCTTTAGCTTGTTCAGCAAAAGAAGTAATTGTTTTAATCGCTTCATCAGCAGCTTTAATCGTCTGAATCCCCTGACCCATGCTGTCCAGCAATGAGTTTAAGTCATTCGCGCGGTTATTCAGAGACTGTGCGGTGTAATAAGAAGAAGGGTTATCGATTGCCGAGTTGACCTTCTTTCCGGTTGATAAACGTTCCTGGGTCATATCCATTAAGCTTTGCGTATTCTGCAAAGACAATAAGTTGGAACGCATGCTTGCTGTAAGTGATATATCTGCCATTTCTTTCTCTTCCCCAATACTGTGGAACACACACCTGCAACTTTTTACTTTTGGGCAGGTTTTAAGTTATAAACTTTTGAGCCTTTATATTTATTTGCAAGTCCGGCTCTGAAC
>URWU01000002.1 GCA_900551585.1 uncultured Alphaproteobacteria bacterium
AGAAGTTGCATTGGTATGATGCAGCAATCTATTGCAAGACTGTTGTGATTAACGGCATCACATCGCGGTTATGTCCGGCAGATGAGAGTTGGAAAACTGAATTCAAAAAAATAGCCGGTAACTTGTATAAAGCTCTGTTTGAAATCGGAGCCGAGAATCTTGATGATTTAACTTGGGCTGCGGAGTGTAATGGCAACTACGCTTGGGGCCAGTACTTCGGTAATGGCAATGTGACCAGCTACGGTAAGACATTCTCTAGCGGTTACGTTCGCCCGGTTCTGATTTTGGATAAAAAGATTTAGACCGGTAAAATTATTAATAACAAAATATAAGTATTATGGACAAAGAAAATTCCATTAAAGCTGTTATCGAATTAATTAACAGCCTTGGCATTGAAAATGAAATTAGAGAAGCTTTAATTTCAAAAAAGGCTACGGAACGAAAAGAAAAGACTTCCAACGGGTATCAGATTTATTATGACGAAGCCTCTGGTGAAGCAGTCGGAATAGTCTATAAGAATATGGTTTTTCTTAAAAATACTTCAGAAAAGAAGTTGCATTGGTATGATGCAGCAATCTATTGCAAGACTGTTGTGATTAACGGTATCACATCGCAGTTATGTCCGGCAGATGAGAGTTGGAAAACTGAATTCAAAAGGATAGCTAGGGGGGTGTATAAAGCTTTGCTTGAAATCGGAGCTGAGAAACTTGATTGTTTGACTTGGGCTTCTGAATATAATGCCAAATGTGCCTGGTATCAACGATTCAGTGACGGCCTCATATACAACTTTTATTGTAAGGATAACTATAACTACGTTCGCCCGGTCCTGATTTTAGATTGATCTTAATCACTTAACTTGTCAACAAAAAGGTTCCCCATAATGAGGAACCTTTTGTTGTTTTTCAAGCCTTTTTATCATGGTATTATACTTGTTCTGACCGCAAAACAGACTATATATGAGACGGGAGAAATTTTATGAACTATCTGTATCTGATTATTTCCGGAATCCTCTTCGGCGGCATTGTTTTCGGCGGCAAGGTTTTATCAAACATGGGCGCGAGTCTGTTTGAGATAATGCTTTATCCGAACATCATTCCGGCTGTGCTGCTGTTCTATTTTGCCCGCAAAGATTTGCATAAATTGTTTATGCTGCCGCTGAGTTTCTCGCTGCTGCTGATTGCCGCCATGTTTTTTATCACGGTCGGACAATATGCGCCGCTGTTTTTCCACATTCCCGTCACGCTTGTGGTTTTGCTGCTGTATCTGCAGCCGGTCTGGACGATATTGATTGACAAGTTTTATTATCATCATCAAACCTCGCGGCGTGAATGGCTGCTGGTTGTTTCAATGATTATCGGCCTGGTCGTTCTGATAAATCCTTTTGCCGATGTTCGTTTTGCGGCCGGCGGTGTGATTTTGGCATTACTCGGCGGTTTGGGTATTTCGGTCTGGGTTTTCACCACCAAATTTTTGACGGCGCAAGATGTCAGCCCTTGGGGCACTTTCTGGATTTGCTGCGTTTATTCGGCCATTCCGGTCGTTATGCTCTATGCCGGATTGAATGAATACGGATATGGAAACTCGCCGCTGGCGGCTTTTTCCGCGACTATTTCACCCAAGCTTTGGGCGGCATTTCTGTTTTACAGCATGGTTATTGTCGCATTGCCGAATTTGCTGGTTTTTTATCACAACAAAACTGTTCCGGCGCCGCAGATAGGCATGATTCTGCTGCTCGAGCCGCTGACCGGTATCATCCTTGATGTAATCTTTTTGAATATGCAGCTGACCTGGAATATTGTTCTGGGCGGCTTAATCATTCTGATAGCCAATCTGATAATGATTTTTCAGCCTCAGGCGGCAAAAATAAATTTGGAAAAACAAGAGATTAAATAAGAAAATATTTAGACAAAAAGATTGACGAATCGGAGTGATTGTGCTATGGTAAGACAATTTATTAAACCTCTGTCTATTATTCGTAAAAATTTTTCATAATGATAATTTGAAGTTTAGCTTCTTGTTACCGATGGATAATAGAATGATATTTCAGAGGCATTTAGACTAACAATTTAATTTTTTTCGTTATGAAAACAAGACATTATTTTTTGATTTTGGCGACAATTTTGTTGGCAACGGGTGAGGGATTAGCTGCTTTTAGAAATATTGATTTGGCAGCCGTTTTCATTTCTGTTGCCGGAATTTGCAGCTGGGTTTGGCTGATTTTGAAACTCAGAGCCAGCTACCAAATCCGCCGTTACGGATTTGAATATTAGCAAAATCCGACTTCTGTTAAAAATACACCGAAACCCTGAAAAGTTTCAGTGTATTTTTTTTATTTAAATAAGTGCCTGAAAAGGGGAGAAAAAAATGATTGCAATGTCAAAGATGATGATTTAGTCTGAAACCGATAAAACTGATTATTAACTTAAATAAATATGATTATGAACATTGTAGAAATGATGAGAAAACTCGGCGAATTTGCAAAAAAAGAAGAATTTAGCGAGAACTTTTTGATTTCTGAATTCGGAAAAGACGGTTTTAATTATCTGAAAGAAAGGCAGTTAATCCGCCGCGCAAGCAAAGTCAGCGTTGCGCAATATATTGAAGAATTGCAGCACATTTCGCCCAAAAATCTGGCCGCTTTTCGCAAGCTTATCCGCGGCGAAAATCCGCAGCCGGAGTTATTGACCTCCGTCAGCGCAAAAGCAGAACCTTTGCCGTTGGTTTACTATCCCAAAGGGGAAACTTGCATCAGCTGCTTTAGCTTTACGATTGATAACATCAGGGAGCTGAAGCAAAACCCTTGTTATATCACTACCAGCGATCCGCGTTTTGACAACGTTTTGGGCTATGAGCTGGAAAAAGGCTTAACGGTAACAAGATACAGCGGTGTCGGTTATTATCCGCGCAATTGCCATGTCATTGCGGAAAAGTTCGGCGGCAGAATCCCAGATACAGAGGAAATGTTAAAAATCATCACTAATCTTGACCGCGTTAACCAAACGGCGTTGAGTATTGATGAAGATACTCTGTACAAAGGATACTACCTGGTTCGTGAAAAAATGTCCGCTTCCTCTTTTACGGTTATCAATATCGAAAATCCGGATGATTGCAGACAGATTAAGTATAACGAAACATGCTGTTTTGTCACTGTAAAATAAATTTCTGCAAAGCCAAAAGCCGTCTCATTGATTTGAGCGGCTTTTTTGCTGAAGTTTTATCTCCGTTCAAAAGATTATTGCATATTAATTAATTTTAATGTAGAGTCTTTTCGTGTTCATCGGGGCAAATTGATGAACTAGAATCCATTGGGATTCGGGGTGTCAGAACCCTTATAGTAAGCAGCACAATGAATATGGGTGCTGTGACTTGAGACTGGATAAAATTCAGAATCAGGACTAATATTCCTCGACTGCAACTGCTGAGCAGTCACTCTTGTAGTCGGGGAGCCCTGAAATAGGAACTTTGGTTCTAACTAAAGGGATCATTACTTACTATATGATTCTGAACTCCCCGGCGCCTCTCATTTGGAGAGGTATTTTTTTTTATGCAGGAGAGTAAAATGAGACAGGAAATTGCCGACCACATAGCCAAAGAGCTAAAAGACCATAAAGATTTAATCAATAAAATCAGAGCCGAAATGATATTTTTACGTGAGCAGTCAGGCTTGTCCTATGAGGAAATTTCTTATCTCAGCGGCTGCTGCGTTGAAAAGATAAAAGCGCAGGAAAACGGGGCTTCCGAAGCAGATTTAACGGTTATTTCTCCGGTTGTTCTGATTTATTACATGTTTGTTTTTGACATTGTTCCGACATGGCTGCATGAGCGGCTTTTCCTTTTCCGCAACAACCGCCAAACCGTCTGGTAAATCAGCATCCGGCTGTCATATCTTCCAATCTTCTTGCCGGTGTCGGTGCAAAGGACAATAGGCCGGCCGGTTTAGTTTAGAGAAATATCGCAGCGACATTGTCATGTTGAGCGAAGCCGAAACATCTCAGCCTTATTAATTTGCTGAGACTCTTCGACTACGCTCAGAGTGACAAAATCCTAAGTTCTTTCAAAACCAATGATTTTTGTCAATTTGCTGAGACTCTTCGGCGGTGTTTGTGATGATACCTTTTGACTGTTCGCAGACGGTCAGGGGAGGCTGTTTAGAAAAAAATTATAAGAAAAGGCTTGAATTATCAAAATGATGTGATATATACCTGTTTCGAAATTTGATTATTATAAACAAAAAAATATATACACCATGAGAACTTATTATTTAGCCTTAATCGTTTTGTGGCTTTTATGGGAATGTGATTTCAACTTTTTTCCCGCTGCTGCCACGAGTGTAAAACCCAATCTTTTTGAGCTTGAATATGCCCCTCCGCCGATAAGCGCTGCCGCAGATACTGTTTCATGTATCGCTGCCGTTCCGTCTTGTCCTGCAGATTTTAAGGTCAGAACATTCCGCTCGGAAGATTAATCAAATTAAAAGCCCCGGATAACTTATCATTGACGATAACTTTTCCGGGGCTTTTCAGCGATTATGGAGTTTATTTGTTTTTCTTGACGCTGATTTTTTTGACCTTTTGTTTTTCAATTTGGGTCTTGGGGATTGAGACGGTTAAAACGCCGTCGTTATATTCGGCATTGGCCTGGTCAAAGTTCAAATCCCACGGCAGCGGAATAGTGCGCGAAACTTTGCCGTAATACATTTCTGAAAAATAGCTGCCTTCGCTGTTGTCTTCATTTTGCTGGCGTTTTTCGCCGCTGATGGTCAGATATCCGTCAGAAGAAATCTGCACGTCCATATCTTTTTCGGCCACGCCCGGCATTTCGGCAGAAACAACAACCGCGTCTTTTTTGTTGTTGACTTCGATTTTGGGTTCCATTTCTTCCATGTCATGAGTTTTCGGAAAATCAAACATATTCCAAAAATGGTGCAAAAAATTATGCATTTCGCCGCCGGTATGATGAATTGAAACATCTTGATTGGTGTTGTTTTTTGAAGTGGTGACTTCGTTTCTCATAGTATCCTCCATAAAGGTTATTAAGATTAAAATTTTTTAATTCCTGCGCGCCGCAATCATTTCTTCCAATTTGATTTTGGCTTTGTCCAGCTGCTCGACATTATCAAGCTTGTCGCCGGCGCGGTTCATATAAAACAGCAGGCGGTGCAGAGCCAAGGTTGGGTCATTCTCGGCGCCTTTCATCAAAATTTTGACAACCTCGTCAGCATTTTGGGTAAAGGTTCCGGGCGGAGTGTGGTAATGTGTTTTGACTTCCTCGCTCCAGTAAGGATTTTCACTGGTTTCCATTATTGTCTCCTTGTTTTTGTTTACTTATAATATGTAAGGAGAAACAGGCAGCGTTTCAGCCTGACCGAAAGTATAAGGGCTGAAAAAAAGCCCCTTAAAAAAGGGGCTGCGATTATTTTGATTTTTTCTTGCCTTGGGCGGCGCTTTCTTTTTGTTCTTTGCGCTTTTTCCACTTCATCTTGGCATAAAGGCGCATATCGGCAACCTGGTCGGTTTCATCAACAATCTCTTTGCCGAGAATGGTTTCGATAATATCTTCCAGAGTGATGATGCCGGCCCAGTTTTCAAACTGGTCAATCACAAGAGCCATGTGGTTGCGGTCGTCAATCATATTAGACAAGACCAGCTCCAGAGGCGCCTCGGTGGAATAACTGCGCATAGGACGCGCATATTCCTCAACCAGCTCGCCGTCTTGGGCTTTGTATGAGCTCGATTTGTGAATATAACCCAAAAAGTTTTGTTCATGCTCGTCCACAATCGGAAAACGGGAGAAAGGCGAGGTGGTGACAAACTCGTCAAACTCCTTGATTGTCATTTTCGGGCGTACCGAGTGCACGACAATGCGCGGCGTCATAATGTCTTTGACTTTCACTTCCTGCAAATTGACGATATTGGCAATGACGCGGTATTTGTTCTCGTCAATGATTTTTTCATCGCGTCCCATTTTGGCAAGCGCTTTAATCTCGTCTTTAATATCGGAATCATTTTCGCCGTTGCTCTCAAACCAGCGGGTAATCAGTTTTGACATCCACAAAAAAGGCTTGAGGAGAAACATCATAATCTCAAGTGTAATAACCATTGAGGGAATCAGCTTTTTCCAATATTTGGCGCCGATGCTTTTGGGCAGAATTTCAGATAAAACCAAAATAGCAATTGTCATCAAGCCGGAAGCCAGGCCGATATAAGCATTGCCGTACATTTCGGCAACCTGTGCGCCGACGCCGGTTGCGCCGACCGTGTGGGCAATTGTGTTCAAAGAGAGAATGGCCGCCAGCGGATTGTCAATATTCTGCTTCATATAAGAAACTTTTTTATAAAGCCGGGGGCTTTTGTCTTCCAGCTGGGCAATGTAGCTGGGGGTAATCGAAAGAAGCGCCGCTTCCATAACCGAGCATAAAAACGAAATGCCGATGGCCATCAGCGCAAAGAAAATTAAAACTGTCATTTTGTTTTATTATAACCTTACATTGTTGCTTAACATTCTTTAAGATAACAAAAATTTCTGGAAAAATAAAGCCTGTTGTGTTATTTATAAGATTATATAAATTTTGAAAGCAAAAGCCATGGCTAAAAAAATTGCCTTTGTCAGTGATTTTGACGGAACAATCAGCCCGGAAGACTTTTTCTGGTATGTTTCCGAACGCTATCTCGATGAACAGGCTCTCGCGCCGTGGCAGCGCTATCTGGAGGGCAGGGAGACGCATTTAAACGCGCTCAATCAGATATTTGCCCAAATCCACGTTCCTGTTGCGGCTTTTGATGATTTTATCAAAACCATTCCTTATGATAAAGATTTTCCCAAAACGGCTGTTCTCTGCCGCGAGAAAAATATTCCCTTTTACATTTGCAGCGCTGGTTGTGATTATTATATTAATCGTATTATCGGTCCGGTGATGAAAGCTGAAAACATCTCGCTGGTAACCAATCACGGCGTTTACAGCGAAGAAAACGGCCTGAAGATGATTCCGCCGCCGCCGGCCAGCCCGTATTATGATGCCAAGGTCGGCATTTCCAAAGCTGCCGTTGTGCAGAAACTGAAAAACGAGGGCTATTTTGTCGTCTTTGCCGGAGACGGTCCGCCCGATGTTGCCCCGGCGGCTCTTGCCGATGTGGTTTTTGCCAAAAAGATTTTGCGCGAGCGTTGCCCGGAGCATGGCATAGACTATTGCAAATTGACGGATTTTAACGATATTTACCGCTATTTATCGGAGGTTTAACATGCAGTACCAAAACTACTATACCAATCGCCAGATAAATATTCCTTACCTGCTGAAAATCGGTTACGGCAAAATCGGCCGTATCGGTAAATATCTGGTCGACAAAGGCCTGTCAAACGTGGCGCTGTTTTGGAGCGAAGGCATTGAGGATTTAATCGGCGGCAAGCTTTATAAAGGCTTTGAACAGCATGACATTGAAATCGTCTGCCAAAAAGACGTGCAGTATATTAATATTGAAGAGATTGATAAAATTGCTTTTAACCTGCCGCGCAACACGGACGCAATTGTCGGTATCGGCGGCGGTAAAGCGCTTGATTTTGCCAAATATTGTGCCCATCTGCTGAAAAAACCTTTTATCTCGGTACCGACCTCGACGTCTAATGACGGCTTTTGCAGCCCGAACACATCGCTGCTGGTTGACGGCAAACGCAAAAGCGTTAAATCGAGCATTCCTTTCGGTGTGGTTGTTGATTTGGACGTCATCGGCAAAAGCCCGCGGATTTGCCTTTTTTCGGGTATTGGCGACATGATTTCCAAAGTCACGGCTTTGTGGGACTGGAAAGTGGCTTTCCGCAAAGGTTATGAACGTTACAATGACTTTGCCGCCATGATGGCTTATAACTCGATTGATATTCTGCTTATCCGCCAGCATACCGATATGCAGTCTTCTGATTTTCAGCGCAGCCTCACAACCTCGCTGCTGATGAGCGGCATTGCAATGGAAATTGCCGGCACCTCGCGCCCGGCCAGCGGCTCTGAGCATTTGATTTCGCATGCTTTGGACGAGCAGTCCAAACGCCCGCATATGCATGGTCTGCAGGTCGGAACAGCCACATATCTCTGCGCGCTGCTGCAAAACAATCCGAGTACGGATAAGGTCAGGGAATTTTTGCAGGTCACCGGCTTTTTTGATTATGTTGCCGAAGATCCCTTCAAAAAAGATGACTTTGTGCAGGCTTTGCGCATGGCGCCGCTGGTCAAAAAAGACTATTATACCGTTCTTTCGGAAAAAGACAGTTTCAACCGCGCCCTGCATTATATTGAGACAGACCAGATTTTAAAACGCCTGATAAAATAGAACAAAAATTTATTGTCGCGGGGCTGGATTTATATCGTTTCGTGATTAAATATCCTTGAGATTTGAAATTTGGATTTTGAGGATATTTTACAATGAATGCAATGCCGGATAATTGTGATTACTACCAGTTGAACGACAAATACCGTCTGTCAAAAATCTATGGTAAAGACTGTTCCGTCATGCTGCGTAACCCGGACGATGAGGTACAGGCGATTGTTGATGTCTGTAATAATAAAATTGCCAAAGTCTGCGGTTATGAAGGCGAAAAAGTAACGGACGACAGCCGTTCCGAACTGGTAAAATTTATCAAAACAAACGATTTGTCAATGACGATGGCGGCGGCCAAAGACTTGGGCGTCAGTATCTATCGTCCCGACAAAGGCAAAGAGGTTTATCTCAACGCCAAGGAACTGACCCGTAAACTTAAGGGGAACATCTCCGGAGCCAGCCTGACGGTTTTCAACTATAAAAAGCGCCAGCTGAAAATCAGAGCATCGACCAAAGGCGCCATTCTCAACTTGTCAAAAGCGGCAGTCAAAAAACTTGTTATTGAAGAAAACTGTAATCTGGTTGTTGATTTGCGCGACAACCCGTATATTGAAACGCTGATTATCAAAGACGGCTTTGCCGGCAATGTCAATTTATCGCGCAACGGCGTCAAAAAAGTTGAAATCGCCAACAACTGCCGCTGCGAGCTGAACATCAACGACAGCATGAAATGCTTTGATTTGAGAATAGCCGATGTTTTCAGCGGTGTGCTGAATATCAACAATTCCTGCTTTCATGATTTGGAAATCGGCTATTACAGCTATGCCGACATCAAACTGGCTTCCAATTGGGGCAAACGCAATATCAAAATCGGCAATTCATTCCGCGGTTCTTTGGAAATTGACAGCGTTCATGTTCCGAGCGTCAAAATCGGCGATGACTGCAAAGGGCGGGTGATTATCAGCAGCAAAGACGAAATCCACGGTTCGCCAAGGGTCGAAGTTGCTGATGAATTCAACGGCGATTTGGATTTAAGCAATTCCAAAACCGTTGCTCATCTCAATTGCGGCAGCCATGCCCGCGGCAAAATCAATCTGCTTGGCTGTCCGTCTTTGAAAGTGGCAAGGTTAGGGGAACATTTCCGCGGTCAGGCTGATTTTAGTGAATCCGGCATTGAATATCTGCGGACCGGCAAAGATTGCCAGGGAGATATCATCCTGCTCGGCTGTGACAATCTGGCGCTGATAAAAATGCCCAATGAAAGGCAGAAAAATGTCACGATTGACCGCTCGCCGATAAAAGTGAAAAATAACGGCAAAGATGTTTACTATTCTTTTTACCCGCGCCGGTTGCCTAAAGAATATTTTACGCCTTTTTATCATGACTGGTATAAAAATATTAAACGCTTTTTCAAAGCAAAATTAAGCAGTTAGGAGAGGTTTTGTCCAGATAATAATCCTTGTGATTGTGAATTTTTTGTGATATATTTTAAATATACCACTCCAGTTACGATAGGGGGCTTATTATGATGGATAAGAATATCAAAACTGTTGGTTTGTTTTTTGTTGAAACTGTCGCCGACAAAGAACTGACCAAGGATAAACTGTTTGAGCAGCTCTACAAAACCATCGGTCACCGGTGCGAATTGACTGCTTTAGGATTACCATCTGCTTCTGCTGTAGCTTATTTAGAAAGTAACAAAGCTAAATATCAAATTAAAGCCTACCAGCCCAGAATAGCTGATACCTTTAATAGGTTGAACAAAGCCGAAAAAATTTGTGATAAAAAAGAGCTGCTTGACCGGCTCAATATGTTAACACCCAAACCGCGCGATTATGCGGTGATTGCTCTTGACTGCTACCTGAAAATGGATAGAGGCAACACTGTACAAGGATTTTACAACGAATATCAAAAATATGCCGCTAAACAACAGCGTAACGGAATAATGGCAAACAATAACTATGGTCTCGCCCTCCACAAATATCAGTTGGACGGCGCTTCCGCAATCTCCTGATAGTACTTTTATACACACTCAAAAAAGGCTTCTGTCATTTCAGAAGCCTTTTTTATGAGCCTGTCTTTATGCTGTTGCCGCCCTGAGGGAACTCAGCAGATTTATCATTACGAGAAACACAGCGCCATGATACGGCAATAAAAAAGCCCCTCGCTTGAGGAGCTTTGATAAATGATTAAGCGGCACGCTGCATGGGACGGCCGGCATTTGAGCGGCCTTTGGGCTTGCTGCCCTGAGAACGTGATTTTGCGGGCTGAGCGGTGTCGAAACTGCGGGCGTTTTTATTAAACTTGTTGCGGTTGGCTGCTTTTTTATCCGGAGCATAAGGCTTGAAAGGATTAAATTTCTTTTTGCCTGTTTCTGCTTCGGCAGCGGCTTTTTCGGCCAGTCTGCGGGCCTGAAACTTTTTCAGGGGTTTTTGTTTGGCGTTCAGCGGCTCGGCAGAAATCGGGTACTCGCCTTCAGCCAGCATTTCTTTATCGCGGTTAGACGGATTAATCAGTTTATAAATCGCTTTCCATTTGGAAGCATCCTGCGGTGTCAGCAGATTCACGGCCGAACCCTCGGCGCCGGCGCGTGCTGTTCTGCCGATACGGTGGATATAATCTTCCGGACACTGCGGCAAATCATAGTTAATCACATGCTGAATATGCGGAATATCCAAACCGCGGGCGGCAATATCCGTTGCCACTAAAATACGATATTTCTGATCGCGGAAATTGCTGATGACTCTTTCGCGGCGGCTCTGGCGCAAATCGCCGTGGATAGCGTCAGCGCTCTGGTTTTCTTTCACCAGCTTTTGCGCCATTCTTTCAGCGGCATATTTGGTTTTTACAAAAATCAGAATAGAACCTTCGCGGGTTTTGAGCTGGTTCATCAATTCGCCGTATTTCAGGGCTTCATTTGTTTTGATAAGCTCCTGATGAATTTTTTCAATCGGGGTATGGGTTGAGCCGACGGCAATACGAACCGGGTTATTCAAAAAGCGCTTGGACATAGCCATAATATTATTCGGCATTGTGGCAGAAAACATCAAAGTTTGGCGTTCGCTCGGCAAATATTTGGCAATCTCGTCCAGCTGAATGCCGAAACCCATATCAAGCATACGGTCTGTTTCGTCCAAAACCAGAAAACGTGTATTTTGCAGACGTAGGGAGCCGCGTTTCAGATGGTCATTGACGCGCCCGGGGGTGCCGACAATAATCCGCGGGCGGTTACGCAGCTGGTTTAATTGTTTGGGCATTGAATCGCCGCCGATAAGCAACGCTGTTTTGATTTTTGAGTTGTGGCTGATAAGCAGGCTGATATTATCCAAAACCTGTTGTGCCAGTTCGCGGGTCGGTGTCAAAACCAAACCGATTCCCTCATTCGTCTGCGACAAGAGTGCCAGCATGGGAATACCGAAAGCGCCGGTTTTGCCGGTTCCTGTCTGGGCGGAACCCAAAACGTCGTGACCCTGCATAATCACCGGAATAGCTTGTTCCTGAATGGGAGTAGGGGTTTCGAACTTGATGTGTTTAAGGGAATGTAAAATATTTTCAGGCAGACCTAAATCTTCAAAATTTGCCATTTTGTTTCTTTCAAAAAAAATCGTTATGTATGCGCGGTTTACCATTAAACCGGCCAAGAGCAATCTCAGCTTCTTAACCAAAATATTAAGAAGTAACTCTAACAAAACGCTGAAAGATATTGAAATCTATAAATTGCGGACAATACTGCCGCCAACAAATATGAAGAGCTACAAGAATCTCTGTTGCGGAATATACACGATATTTTTTATCTTGCAAGCATTATTTTTGTGTTGACTTTTGTCTAACTTTTACATACCCTGTCATGCGTATTACGTATTAAATTAGAATAGCTTATGGAAATTAGAAAGCAGACTCAACCTTTGGGTCAAAAAACAAAAGCGTGTTTAACTCCTGACAATGCCCTGATTTTAGGGACAAAACATTTACAAAAGCGCGGTGAAATCAGAAGAAAATTACTTTCAAAGTTTGAACCGGTTATCAAGGCTTATCAATATAAAAAGATGTACATCTGGTTGATAAGTTCTTGTCCGTCGCAGCAAAACAGTGATTCTCGTTTGAGCTTGTATGTTGATGTCAAAAACTCGACCGCACATGATGAAATCATCGATTTTTCACAGCTGAAAGGCCTTGAAAATGTCAAAACCATTAGAGCCAGTTCAAAAACTCTGTGGTTCGACGGCACAAAATTCAGCCTGTTTAAAGATGAATCAATCATGAATTTGGCTGGTTGCGCAGCTTTATGGCAGCGAGAAAAGGAAAAACACATCACACGTTTGAAAAGTCACAATTTTACCGTTTATCCTACCCCTGTGGCCATGTTTGAAAGAGAATCGCCGATTTATGTGATTGCTTTTCATCATCAGCCTTTTACGGAAAACGTTGAGGTTTTGATGGTTCATCCGAATGTCGGTAAGATAACGACCCATATTTATTCCAAATATCGTTGGCGTAAAATGGTGAGAAAAATCGGAGCCTTCATTGTCAAAGAAAATGCAAAGATAACCATAACCGCGGAAGGCTTTAAGTTTGAAGCGGTATAAGGCCGGTCTTGAGCGCAAAGAAAAAAGCAGACAACTGTATAGTTGCCTGCTTTTTTGTTGACTTTTGTCTAATTATGCGCTAATTTATCTGAACTTTCCATATTAAAGAGATAATTACTATAATATAAACCATTAAACTTAAAGAAAATGGAATTCAATCAAATTGTATTAGATTTGCAAGAGACAAGTAAAGAAATGCTTGCTGTCTTGGGTGTTGAAGTTGCCGGTTATGAGCTGGAAAAAGCCCGGATTTGTGATATTTACTGCCCGACCGTTTTAAGCTACGCTCCGGCAGTCATCATCAAGGCCAAAAACAACGAAGATGTCAAAAACCTTGTTTATTCTCCGTTGTCAGCTCAAATGTTTGTCACGGATGAGGAGATAGAAAACCTGTCCGCTGTTGGCAAAAATTATCAAAACGGCTGCCTCGCTGTTGCTGTTGTCGAAAAAGAAGGAACCGTCACGCTCGAATTAAAAGTTGAAGAGAAAGACATAATCTGCGCCACGCTCGAAAAGGCTCAGAATATGTTGACGGGTTATCTGGCCATATCTTACGAATCAAATGTCCGCATCGCTTATTATAAAGCGCCGTTGGAAAATCGTGAGCTGAAGCCTGCAATAACTGCCGGAATCTTAAGCTGGTGCCTGCGCTTGAAAAGGCGTCCGAACTGGTATGACAACGTTATTGTCAACGTAGCTTGTTCGCATGTTTATTCTATCGGTTTGTCGATGGGAGAATATGCCGAGATAACGCTGCCTAAGCGCTGTCAAACAATTGACCGCAGCGGCAATCCCTCCCAAACGTATTTCTGGAACGGCAAATTTTTTATCCCTTGTGCTGATGACAGTGTCTATATGACAACGGCTGAGGCCAAAGAGGTTTGTAAAAAAATTTCTGAAAACGGCGATTGGGTCATATCAGACTTGCCTTGTCCGGTCTTCTGCGAAGAAACGCTTTACTATGCTGTCGGTTCAGTCGGCGAAAATCAGATTTTGTTGCTGAATGCGGCAACCGGACAGATAAGCGAAAGGGAGCACAAGGATATTGATTATCCTCTTTGCGAAGACGTTTGTTTTCCGACAGGCGGTCTTCCCGGAGCAAAATGTACACAAGATGGTTGGAATAGCAGCTGCGCCGCCTTTAGGCTGAAAGCAGCCGGCTTCTGATCTGATTTCTTTTCGTTTTAAATTAAATGTTTGGAAAAGAGGGCTGACGCGATGTCATCCCTC
The DNA here is from genome assembly GCA_900551585.1 of uncultured Alphaproteobacteria bacterium. Classification (GTDB taxonomy): domain Bacteria; phylum Pseudomonadota; class Alphaproteobacteria; order RF32; family CAG-239; genus CAJLXD01. The sequence goes on from URWU01000002.1 coordinate 14,120, forward strand.
TTTTTTTTGTGTTGACTTTTGTCTAATGAAAAGCTAATTTATGAGTCCGAATTTTAAGACTATGTGAGTTAATTATATATTAGTATGAACCTTTAAAAAATTAAAAAAAATGGATTTTATTGAAGTTAAACTCAATGATGTAAAAAAAGAGTTGGTAACTGTTTTGGCTGATGAAATTATCGGTATGACTGTTGAAGAGCCGGCGTTTAAATTAATTTTCTGCGCGCAGATTAAAGATTACAGCCCCGGTGTCGTTATCAAAGCAGTTTCCAAAACAGAGACCAAATATCTGGTTTACTCTCCGCTGATGGGGCTGACAGATGCCGTATCTGACGGGTTGTTTCTGGATATCACGGAAATTGGCAAAACATATCATGCTAATTTTCTGAATGCGGAAATAATCGGTGAGCCTGCTGAAATCGGTTTGATTCTTTATCACGACAAAGTAGAGGGCAACATTTGCAGCAGCCCGGAGCAAGCCATGACTTTGATTAAAGCTTATCTGGCTATGGCTGACTATAAATGGCGCGGCTGGTATTATACCAATTGCTACAAGAGAGAAATCAGAAATGAAGTCATTCCCGTTTATGTCAATGATGTTTTGTACTGGTTCTTGCCGCATTTGATGTCGCACGGACTATATTGCGGTTTTCTGGTCAATGTTGCCAATTCAATCGTCACTTATGGCGGTATTCGTCAGGAAGATTTGTGGGAATTGAAAGTCGGGCGCCGCTATCGCAGCAAAGCTTATAAAGCCTGTCCGTCACAGAGATATTTGTACAACGGCAAAGTTTTCAGCGCCGTCAGAGACAACAGCCGCCTTTTAACAATGGAAGAAGCCAAGGGCTGCTATGCAAATATTCCGGCAAAAGACAAAGCTCGCTACGCAAATTACAAAGACAGGGGTTTTGTTCCGGTTATGGTCCTGAACGAATTTCACTATCTGATTGCGGAAAACTGCGATACAAAGAAACCCGCCGTACTGCTGATGAACTCTCTGGATGGTAATGTCGTCAAATTCGATTATAAGCTTTCCGAAAATGTGAAATATATTTCGCTCGGAACTTATTTTGAAAACGAAGGCTGTCCGGTGACCTTGACCGACAAAGGCTGGGAAAGCAAATAGAAACTCTGTTCTTAAGTTTCCGCTTAAGAGTCCATAATTGTTTAAAGTTGAAAAAAGAGGGGTGACGCGATGTCAACCCTCTTTTGTTTTTATTGGCAGTAAGTTATCCGGCAATATAAGTTTTGACGGCATCATCACGCTCAAAGAGATAGAGCAGAATCCGCAGAGCTTTGCCGCGCGGGCTTGCCAAATCCGGGTCGGTCTCCATAACCAGCTGTGCATCGCGTGCCGCCGTCAGCAGCAGGTTTTTGTGGACGCTGAGGTCTGCCAGTTTGAACTCGTTAAAACCGCTTTGGCGTGTGCCGAGAATTTCACCGCCGCCGCGCAAGTCCAAATCTTCTTCGGCAATACGAAAACCGTCTTCCGTTTCTTTCATAATATTCAGCCGCGCCCGGGAGTTCTCGCTCAAGGGATAAGAATAAAGCAAAATGCAGGTTGAGGCCTGATAACCGCGCTTAATCCGCCCGCGCAGCTGGTGGAGTTGTGCCAGGCCGAAACGCTCGGCATGCTCAATAATCATCACGGTTGCTTCCGGCACATTGACGCCGACTTCAATCACCGTTGTTGCCACCAGGAGAGAAATCTCGCCTTTTTTAAAGCGTTCCATGACCAAATCTTTTTCAGATTCTTTCATCTTGCCATGGACAAGGCCGACCTTGCCGCCAAAATATTTGCGTAAGGATTCATAACGTTCTTCGGCAGCTGCCAAATCAAGCTTTTCTGATTCCTCTACCAGCGGGCAGACCCAATAAGCGCGGGCACCTTCTTCAAGTTTGCGTTTGAGCGCGCCGACAATTTCCGGCAGCTTGTCAACCGGCATCACTCTGGTATCAACCGGTTTGCGCCCCTCTGGAACCTGATCGATTTTAGAATATTCCATGTCGCCGTATGCAGTCAGCAGCAGAGTCCTCGGGATTGGGGTTGCCGTCATCACCAGAATATCGGCCTTATTGCCTTTGTTTGACAGGTTAAGGCGCTGATGAACGCCGAAACGGTGCTGTTCGTCAATCACGGCATAAGCCAAATCTTTGAAGGCAACATTCTCCTGAAACAGCGCATGCGTGCCGATTAAAATATCAATTTTGCCCTCGGCAAGGTCTTCGAGAATTTGTGTCCGCTTTTTGCCTTTGGTACGTCCGGTTAAAAGTTCGCAGCGGATTCCCAAATCGTCACATAGGGCACCGATTGTTTCCAAATGCTGTTTGGCCAGAATTTCTGTCGGCGCCATAATTGCGGCTTGTGCACCGCATTCAACCGCATTGAGCATGGAAATAAACGCGACAATTGTTTTGCCGCAGCCGACATCGCCCTGTAAAAGCCGCAGCATGCGGAAAGGAGAAGATTGGTCGGCAGCAATTTCTTTCAAAACTTTTTCTTGGGCATCGGTCAATTTGAAAGGCAGATTATCCAGCAGTTTCTTGCGCAGCAGGCCGTTGCCTTTGAGTTCGCGTCCCTGCTGTTTTTTGACCTTTTGGCGCACAATGGCCAGAGCCAGCTGGTTGGATAAGAGTTCGTCATAAGCAAGCCGCCGCCGCTCGGGGCTGTTAATGTCTAAATCGCTGCTGAACTTTGGGTTATGTATTTGCTGCAACGCGGCATTGAAAGACGGAAAATTCTGAGCCTTGAGATAATTCTCGTCAAGCCATTCCGGAAACTGCGGCACGCGCAACAGAGCCTGCTTAACCCACTTATTAAGCATTTTATTAGTCACGCCGGCAGTTAAAGGATAAACGGCTTCAATTCCCTGAATAGAGGCGGCTTCCTGCGGCCGGACGATATAATCGGGGTGGCTCATTTGCAGCTGGTTGTTAAACTTTTCGATTTTGCCACTGATAACCCGAGTTTCGCCGATTGGCAGATTTTTTTGAATCGATGAGGGATAGGCTTTGAAAAAGCTGACGATCATCTGCTCTGTGTCATCTTCAACCACAACCTTGTAAGGCTGGGATTTTCGTGCCGGTGCAATATGCTCGACCACCTTGACTGTGACTGTACAGATAACGCCGAGCCGAGCCTCTCCGAGCTTGGGAGAATAGCGGCGGTCAATCATTGAAGACGGCAGATGAAAAATGAGGTCGGCAATTTTTTCGCAGCCGAGATTATGCAGCAATTGGGCGCTTTTCTCGCCCAGACCGCCGATTGTCGTCAGATTGGTAAATAACGGATATAGAATCTCTGGCCGCATTTGTCTGCTTTAATCAAAAAAATGGTTGTACTTCTTGCCGTATTGTATATATTTTATTCGGTTAAGTAAATGACTGATTCAAAATAATGCTATATGATTTAAGCAAATTAAAAGGCAAAACCGTTTCTTCGGTGCCTGACGGCTTTGATGCCGTGCTGCTGGATAAGTTCAGCGCCAAAAAAACTCAGGATATCCTCTACATTCTGAGCGATGGCGTCGCATTGGAAAAAACAGCCCAGATTTTGCAGTATCTGAATCCCAAATTAGAAGTTTTGAAGTTTCCTGCCTGGGATACGGTGCCTTATGACCGCGTATCGCCGAATGTTAATATTGTGGCGCAGAGAGTTGAAACCTTAACCGCAATTGTCGCCAATCCCACCCCGAAAAAATCGCGGGTGCTTCTGGCCAGCGTCGGCTCGGTTTTGCAAAAACTGCCGCCTCAGAAAGTTTTCTTAAATTCGGTCAGGCTGATAAAAGTCGGTAACAAGCTGAGCTTTAACGACTTTATCCACTATGCCGCCATCAATGGCTATAATCGCGTTGAGCAGGTGATTGAACCCGGCGAATATGCCGTCCGCGGCGATATTATCGATATTTTTCCGGTCGGAACAGAAGAACCGCTGCGTATTGATTTGTTTGATGACGAAGTTGAGCGTATTCGCACTTTTGATGCAATGACCCAGCGCACGACCGGCGAACTCAACCATTATACGTTTCAGGTCATGGGCGAAGTAGCTTTGGACGAGAACACCATAAAGTCTTTCCGCGCCAAATACCGCGAGGCTTTCGGTGCAGCTTTCAAAGATGATGAAATTTATGCAGATATCACCAACGGTGTCAAACACCTTGGTATGGAAAACTGGCTGCCGTTCTTCTATGAAGATGCTTTGCCGACTTTGTTTGATTATCTGCCGCAGGCCGATATTATCCTTGGCCGTAATGTAGATGAGGCTGTCAAAGCCAAATGCGACAGCATCGCTGATTATTATCAGGCGCGTTTGGAGGCTTTGAGTATCAAATCTAATAATGAGATGGATATCTATCGGCCGATAAAACCGGAACTGCTCTATCTCAATGAAAAAGAACTGGGTCAGATTTTTACAAAAAAAGAAGCTGTGCGTTTCACTTCTCTAACGATAGAAAGTACCAATGAAATCATAGACGCCGGCGTTTTGCCGGGGCGCAGTTTTGCCCATGCCAAAAATATCAACCTTGGTCAAGTTTATTCGGATCTTGGTGAATATCTTAAAGAAAATTCTAAACTTCGTCGGGTAGTGTGTTGTTATTCCGAGGGTTCTCGCGACCGTGTCTTCTCACTGATGAGTGAGCATGAGATAAAAGATTTAACTTTTGCCGATAGTTGGGAAGATGTTTTGTCGCGGGATATTTCCAAAACCGCCATGGTCGTTTTAAATCTGTCGCATGGTTTCAGGGGAGACGGCTTATGCTTTATCTCCGAGCAGGATATCCTCGGTGAACGTCAAAACCGCCGTCCGACTAAAAAAGTCACTTCCAAAGATTTTATCGCCGATGTCGCTTCCTTGAATATCGGCGAGCTGGTCGTGCATATCGAACACGGTATCGGTAAGTTTTTGGGCTTGGAGAATATCACCGCCGGCGGTGCGCCGCATGACTGCCTGAAAATTCTCTATGCCAATGACGCCAAATTATTTGTGCCGGTAGAAAATATTGATGTTCTGTCGCGCTATGGCATAGAAGACGATAATATCCAGCTTGATACGATTGGCGGCATGGCTTGGCAGGCTAAAAAGGCTAAAGTCAAACAGCGCATTCACGACATTGCCGAAAAACTGATTAAGATTGCTGCCGAGCGCCATTTGAAAAAAGCCGATACCTTTATTCCGCCGCAAGGACTTTACGATGAATTCAGCTCGCGCTTTCCGTATAATGAAACTGACGACCAGCTGAATGCCATCTCCGACGTTCTGCAGGACTTGGGCACGTCAATCCCGATGGACAGATTGGTTTGCGGCGATGTCGGCTTCGGCAAAACGGAAGTGGCATTGCGTGCGGCTTTTGCCGTGGCTGCCAGCGGCGCTCAGGTTGCGTTGATTGTACCGACGACCTTGCTTGCCCGTCAGCATTATATGAACTTTCTGGAGCGGATGAAAGGTTTTCCCGTCCGTGTTAAAATGCTCTCAAGACTGGTAACGCCGAAAGAGATGGAAGAAACCAAGCGCGGTCTGGCCGACGGATCGGTCGAGATTGTCATCGGCACCCATGCGCTGCTGTCTAAAGATATCAAGTTTTGCAATCTGGGGCTGCTGATTATTGATGAAGAACAGCATTTTGGCGTTGCCCATAAGGAAAAGCTCAAAGCCATCAAGTCAGATGTCCATGTCCTGACCTTAACCGCGACCCCGATACCGAGAACCCTGCAACTGTCCTTAACCGGTGTAAAACAGCTCAGTATTATCGCCACGCCGCCGGTTGACCGGCTGGCCGCCAGAACCTTTGTCATGCCCTTTGATAAAGTGATGATAAAGGAAGCCATTTACCGAGAGAAGTTCCGCCATGGCCAAACGTTCTTTGTTTGTCCGAGGGTTTCGGACATCTTCGGTGTCGAGAAAGAGCTCAGGGAACTGGTACATGATATCAAGATTTTGGTCGCACACGGGCAAATGCCGGTCAAGCAGTTGGAAAACGTCATGAATGACTTTGCCGACGGTAAGGCTGATTTGCTGCTGTCGACAACGATTATTGAATCCGGTATTGATATGCCGAGTGTTAATACCATGATTGTCCACCGTGCCGATATGTTCGGCTTGGCACAACTCTATCAGCTCAAAGGGCGGGTAGGGCGCGGCAAACTGCGCGGCTATTGCTATTTTACCGTTCCCAAACAAAAAGCCTTGAAGCCGATTGCCGAACGCCGCCTCAACATTCTGCAGGCTCTCGATACCTTGGGTGCCGGTTTCTCACTGGCCAGCCATGACATGGATATCAGAGGTTCGGGCAATATCTTGGGCGAGGAGCAGTCGGGACATATCAAAGAAGTCGGTATTGCTTTGTATCAGCATATGCTTGAAGAAGAGATTATGCGTATTAAGGCCGGAGAGTATCAGGACGATAAGACGCCGCAGCTTAATGACTGGGCGCCGCAGATTACGACCGGTATTCCGATTATGATTCCCGATACTTATGTTCGCGATTTGGGTGTCCGCTTAGGTTTGTATAAGAGAATAGGTGACTTGCAGGATAAAGAGGGATTAGATGACATTAGAGAAGAGCTGATAGACCGTTTTGGCAAACTGCCGACCGAAGTCGACAATCTCTTAAAAACGGTCGAAATCAAACAGCTTTGCCGTAAAGCCAATATCGAAAAAATTGATGCCGGTGCTAAGGGTATCTTAATATCTTTGCGTAATAATACCTTTGCCAAGCCGGAAAAGCTGATAGATTTTATCAATCGCCAGTTTGGTGCGGTTAAGATACGCCCCGATCAAAAACTCTTTATTGAGAAAAATCTCGAAAGCTATGCTCTGCGTGTTGAAACCATCAAAAATTATGTAAATAAGCTCAATCAACTGCTTGAGGACTAAATGGGCGAAAACGTTTCGTTTTATAATTTGCTGGTGCATATTGTTGTCGGCGACAAGCTTGTCGAAGAAAATGCCGCTTTGAAAAATATCTGGGGCAGCGACGGCAATATCATGCTCAATTTATATTTCTACCGCACCAAAACCTCTCAGGTGATTGATGCCGCCTATGTGCATGATGCTTTGGATTTAACCACCGAAAAATATTATACCCGCTGCCGGGACTTGCTTGATGATTATCTGGCCCAGCAGCGCCATGCTGATTCCAAAGAGCCTGAAACAGCGGATTCCGTGGCTGAATTCAAACATCTGGAAAGCCTGAAAGATGATTTGATTATTCTTATTTTTATCTCGCGCTGTATTGATTATTACTCGGAGATAAAAAAGAAAACCATTCATCAATATATCAAAACCCACCACCCGCAGCCGCAGAACCTCAGCGCGCAGTATATTGAAACTTATCTTAACGGCGTCAAGCCGACCCTGAATGATTTTTATCAGGCGCTGGATAATCTGAAATATAAAACTCCGGAAGAAGCCGAAGATTTGGCTCAGGAAGTGGTCAAAATTTGTATCAGCGACGGCACCATGGCTTATAATGAAAAAGTTTACATTGCCGAAATTTTACAAACCCTCAGAGAACATGGAGTTGAGCCAGATGTCGGACTATAAGCCCAGCAATCCCGTCCCAACAAATTTTAAGTTATCCGCTTTTTTATCATCTGTCATTGCAACGCCGCTTGTAGCCACGGCAATCCCGGCCTTATTCTTTTCTTCCGTTGCACTGGCAAAAGATGTTGATACAGCTTATTATACTTTTGGGCAATACCGCTATTTCGGCCCCAAATTGGATGTTGATCATGTGCCGGACGGCATTGAAAACAACCAAACCTCAGGCAAACGTTTTTACAGCAGTCTGACCAAACACCAGTATAATTTTTTCAAAAATGCCGGACGCACTTATAAAGAAGCGCTGGGGTTCGGCGGTTGGGATAAGCCTTATCGCGTCATGGGCGGTTTCGAATATGATTTTCGCCAAAGCAAAACATCGGGCAGTTCTTACGGTTATAATGACAAATCCGGCACTTTTTTCTTGCTCGGCGACAAAGCTTTAAGCGGCAAACATTGGCGTCTGGGCGGCGGTGTCGTTTTCAATCGCTATCACACCGGTTTTGATAATGCCCAAAAGGTCAAGCAAGAAAATTATATGGGTATTTTGCACGCTGTTTATAATAATCCGGACAAGGAAATCCGCCTGCGCTCACGTTTGATGTTTGGTTACGGAACGGCTGATATTGACCGTTTGGCTGACATTTCCGATACTGCGGAATTATTCACGGCCGATTATCATTCTTGGTATTACGGCATTGAAAACACTCTGGCGCAGACTTTCAGCTTTGGCAGCTTTTATCTGCAGCCTTGTCTGGAATTTAATGCCCGCGGTATTGATAGGGATGAAATCAGCGAGGCGGGAAAAGCCCCGAACCGATTATCCACAAAATCGCGCAGCAGCTTTCTGGCTGACGGTTTGGTCGGATTATATGCCGGATATAAAGGCGAAGATTGGTTCGGAAACAAGTATAATATCAAGGCCGGTCCTGATTTTACTTATATTTTTTCTGATCCGAACGATGCTTTTTACCTTCAGGAAGAAAGCGGCAGCGATATTTATATGAAAAAACGCTTCGATCACCGTGATTATGTAACCTGGAAAGCCTATCTCAATTACTATTTTGATAACGGCTTGGGCATTTACAGCGACTTCCGATATTATAAAAAAGACAAAGATTCAATAGCTTTCGCCCTCGGTCTCAATTATCGATTTTAAAATAAAAACGCTCCGGTGAGGGAGCGTTTTTTTGTAAGAATTTATCTGAATTACATATCAGACTTTACGCCGGGGAAGGGTGAATAATTGCCGATACCGCCGAAGAATTTTTCAAAAAAGCCGGGCTGATGGCCGAGCGTTTCGGTTTTGTCATCGCTGACGGCTACTTCAATACCGTTCTTTTTACTCAGGCGTTTGATTTTTTCAACTTTGCCGCCATTGTCAAATTCAATGGTCAAAACATCGCGGCTGACTTCTTCCGGCGCCATGAAGGCCACTCTTTTAATATCCGCGGACATATAAATCCAGGTATCCTGGTCTAATGAAACAACCGAAGAGGGAGCGCCGAGGTTGTTAATCACCTCGTTTTTGCTGTTGCCGACTTTAACTTTGGCAATTCTTTCGTTGGAAGGCATGTTGCCGTTGTGGGTTAAAAACAAATCATTGGAGCAGGCCGAGAGCAAAATCACGGTTATCAGGCTCAAAAAACGCATTTTGTTTATTGACATATCTAAGTCCTTGCAGTTATATCATTAAAGTTTTGTAAATTTATATCATAGGGAAAAAATTAATGCAAAATCTTTTTTCTTATCCCATCGTTGTTGATGAATTGACTGCCTCTGAAAAGAAATATCATCTGGAAGCAAATAATCAAGACCTGGACTACTTAAAAGAGGTTCTTAAAGTAGAGAATGTTAAATCATTTTCTGCTGATATGCGGCTGAAATATAACAAGAAAGAGCATCGTCTTAATGTTTGGGGCAGCGTCAACGCCGAACTCGAGCTGCAAAGCGTTATCAGCCTTGAAAATTTTTACAAAACTTATAATCCGGAATTTGCTGTTGTTTATGATACCAAAGCTACGTTGAAAGACATTAAAGAGCTGGAAATCGCTTTTGATGAAGATGAGCCCGATATCATTCCGGACGGCAAGCTGGACTTGGGACAGGTGGCAATCGAACAGGTTGCGCTCGTGATGGAAGACAATCCGCGCAAAGAAGGCGAAGTTTTTCGCTTTGAATGTGAGTTTGATGAAGCGGACACAGAAGCGCTTAACCCTTTCAATGTGCTTAAAAAACTCAAGAAATAAGTCTGATGTCCGCTAATTACGCCTAAAAGCGCAAATTATCACAAAAAAGACTTGCCAAAAGCAAAAATTTTATATAAAACGTCATTCAGTTCATAAACCTGTTTTTATTTAGTTGATTTAAAAAACTAATTGGTTTATTAATGGCTGTGAAAAAAGTGTAATAATATAAAGAGTATAAGAAAATGGCTACACCAAAACATAAAACATCAAAATCTCGCCGCAACATGCGTCGTTCTCATGATGCCTTAGAAGCAAATTCTTATCATGAGTGCCCCAACTGTGGCGAATTGAAAAGACCTCATAACGTTTGCCCTTCTTGCGGACAGTATGACAGTCGTGAAGTTGTTGCTAAGAAAGCAGCTACTCAAGAATAATTTTGATATAATATAAACACATATTGATTTATGTGTGTTTAATTTCTATATGGAGCAGGTTTTGTCTAGTAATCTGGTCATATCAATAGACGCTATGGGGGGAGATAATTCCCCCAGAGTCGTGATTGAGGGGCTTGCTATCGCCGCAAAGAAGAATCCTGATATCAGATTCTTGGTATTTGGCGATGAAAGCAAAGTCACCCCTATCTTAAATCAATTCCCTTCATTAAAAAAAGTCTGCGAGCTTCGCCATTCAACAGAAATGGTTCATAATGAAGACAAGCCCTCACAGGTTATCCGCAACAAAAATACCAGTATGTACATGGCCATTGACGCCGTCCGCAAGGGCGAAGCCAAAGCTGTTGTTTCTGCCGGCAACACAGGTGCCCTGATGGCTATTTCCAAAATTGTTTTGAGAACAATCACCAAAATCCACCGCCCGGCAATCGTCAGTATCATGCCCCACCGCCATGGCAAATATGTCATGCTTGATTTGGGTGCCAATACCGAATGCGACGCCATCAATCTGGCTGAGTTCGCGCTGATGGGCGATATTCTGGCCCGCCATGCTTTAGGTATTGAAAAACCCAAAGTTGCACTGCTGAATATCGGTGCCGAAGAAATGAAGGGCAAAGAAGAAATCCGTCAGGCTGCCAAAATCATCAAGCATTCGCACATGGATATTGACTTCATCGGCTATATCGAGCCGCATGAGATTCCCAACGGCGTGGCCGATGTTATCGTTGCCGATGGTTTTACCGGCAACATTGCCCTGAAGTCTATTGAGGGAACCGCCCGTTTGGTGGTCAGATTATTAAAAGACGCTATCAAACATTCTTTCATTGCCAAATTCGGCTTGCCTTTCATGTTTGGCGTTATGCTCAAAGTTAAAAAAACAATGGATCCGCGCTTGTACAACGGTGCAATGCTGGTCGGTTTAAACGGTTTATCCGTCAAAAGCCACGGCGGAACCGACGCGCTCGGTTTTTCGGTTGCCGTCGGCAATGCTGCCAGTCTGGTTCGCAAAGATTTTGTCGCAACGATCCGCTCAGAAGTTGAAAACGTAGATTTAGACGAATTATCACAGGAAGTATTTTATGAAGTGTATTAGATCCGAAATTATTGGACACGGGCATTTTTTGCCTGAGAAAGTTTTAACGAATGATGATATGGCCAAATTGGTTGATACCAATGATGAGTGGATTAGCACCCGTACCGGTATCAAAAGCCGTCATATTGCCGCCAAAGACGAATATACCTCGGATTTGGCCTGCAAAGCTGCGCAAATGGCTTTGAAAACGGCCGGCATTTCTGCTGAAGAAATTGATGTCGTCGTCTTGGCAACAGTAACACCGGATAAAACAACTCCGGCAACTTCTGCAAAAATTTCTGCTCTTTTGGGCGTTAAACCCGGTACGCCGACTTTTGATATTTCTGCCGCTTGCTCGGGCTTTGTCTATGCCTTGACCATGGCTGATAATATGATTCGTCTTGGACAAGTCAAAACCGCTTTGGTCGTTAGTGCCGAAACCCTGTCAAAAATCACGGACTGGACCGACCGCAACACTTGCGTTCTGTTTGGCGACGGTGCCGGCGCTGTTATTCTGCGCGCTAAAGAGGGGGACGGAACTTCTGCCGATACCGGTATTTTGGCAACCAAGCTTTATGCCGACGGCACACAGTATGACAATCTTTGCACTTCGGGCGGTGTTTCCACCACTCAAAACGCCGGTTTTATTTGGATGAACGGTAAAGAAGTTTTCAAATATGCTATCGGTGGTTTAACTCAGGCTGCTGAAGAAGTTATGTCTATGGGCGGCGTCAAGGCTGAAGATTTAGATTGGCTGATTCCCCATCAGGCAAATATCCGTATCATTACGGGTGTCGGCCAGAAACTCGGTCTTCCTGAAGAAAAAGTTGTTGTGACAATTGATCATCAGGCCAATACTTCTGCCGCAACCATTCCTTTGGCTCTTTCCGAATATATTGAAGCCGGTAAAATTAAAAAGGGTGACCTGGTTGTTATGAACGCCATGGGTGCCGGTTTTACCTGGGGCGGAGCTCTGGTCAGAATTTAATAACAAAAAATCTGGATAAAACCATAACAAAGACTTGCCAGAGAATGCAATTTGTTATAATTGTTTGCTAAGTAAAAAATAGAAAAATTGAGGATAATTAGAATATGAAAACAATTACTCGTGCAGATGTCGCAGAAACTATTTATGAAGAAATCGGTCTTTCCCGTAAAGATTCCACAGATATTCTGGATATGATTCTTGATGAAGTTGTTCAGGAACTGACCAGAGGCAATGATGTCAAATTGTCATCTTTCGGAACTTTTTCTTTGCGTGATAAAAAAGCCCGTGCCGGCCGCAATCCTAAAACCGGTGTTGAAGCAATCATTTCTTCCCGCCGCGTAATTTCTTTCAAACCTTCTCAGACAATGAGAAAAATCATCAACGCCTAATGAGGGCATAATCCATGGTTGTCAACAAAAGCAAAGCTGCATTCAGAACCATTGCCGAAGTCGCTGAAGAACTCGGTGTGGCAACGCATGTGCTGCGTTTTTGGGAAACAAAATTTCCGCAGATTAAACCGATGAAACGCAGCGGCGGTCGCCGTTACTATCGTCCTGATGATGTTGAGATTGTCAAAACCATCAAAGACTTTTTGTATGAAAAACGCTATACGATAGAAGGCGTGCAGAAAGTTTTTAAAGAAAAAGGCTTAAAAAATCTGCTCGGTGAAGAAATCCAAAAAGACTTTTTTACCGAAGTTGTACCGGATGTCAAACTTGATTTACAAAGCCGGGAGATGATAACCAATCTGATAGCCGAGCTCAAAGACATGCGCAATGAATTGCAGCTCGCCGTTGATAAAGTTGAAAATAATTAAAAAGAAAGCCCCGCCATCGGGGCTTTTTCAATCAGATAAAGCTTTTTTCCATTTTTCCAGTTTTTCATCAAAGGAAATCGTTGCATTAGCCGGACTGGTTGACGGCATAGTCGCATAAGAAATGTTTTCCAAAATCTGCTTATGAAAACGCTTAAAAAATTCAAAGGCCTTATTGCCGTTGAAGATTAATTTGGCAACCGGATAATCTTTGAGAAGTTTTTCAAAATCATTCGGGCAGGCGTTCTTAATGTCACTGTCAAGGCTCCCTTCGCGGCTGCAACTTTGCAGACTGTCCCACAAACCGATATTATGGCTGAGCAGGCAGCTTTTCTTGGCCGTATAGTCTTTGAAACTCTCTCCGTTGTGGTAAAGAGCGGCAATAACCTTCCAAAAAGCATTGCGCGGGTGGGCATAATATTCCTGCGCTTCCAAAGAAGCAACCCCGGGCATTGTTCCGACAACAATGATTTTGGTTGTTTGGTTGATGAGCGGCGCAAAACTCTGTGGCATAAAACCTCCTAAGGCAGGTATTTTTTGCAAAAAACATAACGTTCTTTGCCTTTGGTGAAGCGTCCGTATTGGATTGCCGCAACCGGACATTTGTTCAGACAGGCGACACACATTTGACATTTATTTCCCCAAACCGGGTAGGGGGCGAGTTTGATATTGTCAACCGGACAAACCTCGGCGCATTTGCCGCATTTAATGCAAATATCTTCTTCGACCCAAAAACCTTTAGCTGTCATATATTTGCGAAACAAAGGCGCAATCAGGCTAAGCAGCTTTAGCCCTCTGGTTAGCTTAAAACCATTGTAACGGGCTGTAATATCGCCGGTAATAGCTGCAATTTTTTTCTGAGCGGCAGTTAGAAGTTTTTTTCGTTTTTGCGGGCTGTCTGTCTTGGCAAAGGGAGCCATCAGATAATTATTGGGCATATTAATTGAAAAACCGGCATTGCAGGCCCAGCCTCTGGCCGCAAGAGCTGATTTCATTGAGCCGTCAATATTTCCGGTCTGGGTATGGCAGGTTGCAACAAAGAAAATATAATTATGCTGATAGTTTTCCAGCAGCAGATTTTTGATAAATTCATAGATATAAGCCGGCGCCGCCCAGGCATAAATCGGAAAAACAAAACCGATGATTTCATCTTTTTCTAAGGAATAACAAGATGAAGCCTCGGTTACCATAATGGCTCTGTCTTGCAGATTGGCAGCCAGTTCTTCAGCAACCCATTGCGAATTTCCCGTACCCGAAAAATAAAAAATCATGTTCATCCCCTAAGTTATATTCAGTGTGATTAAATCTTATTTGGCGGCAGGGTGCAAGACAAAATAAAATGCCGTGCATAACTGAGTGCAGTATTTTATGTAGGTACCATAATAATTTATATTGACGTTGGACAAAAAATGCGGTATATTTTTTGACAAAATAATACATTTAATTCATACAATTATGGACAACAGAGGAACAACGAACGCCAAGGGCGTTTTTTTCTCGCTGAAAAGCGAAAGCGGAAACAAATTTTATAAAAGAGTTTTTGTTTCTGAAAAAGGGTCAAAAATTACCGAGCGCGGTATCACCTGGCTGGGGGCTGTTCAAACACATCGAAATATGTATGGCAGTCTGCGTAAAATAAGTCTGAGTGTAAACTTCGGTTTTACTTGGATAATTGCGCTGTTTGGCATCCTAGGGTTAATTCTTTGGGCTATTGCAAAAGCAATCTGTTTTGCCTTTTGCTGGCTGATAAGAAAAATCGGACACTTTTTCAATTTGTTGTGGAAAGCAATCTTGGCCATCATCGCCTGGTTCTTCCGTCCCAAGTTGAAAACCCCCAAAGAAAAGAAACCGCAAAAGCCGATGAATCTCCGCTGGTTAGGGTGGTTATTGCTTGCTTTGGCACTTTTGGCATTGCTGCTTTTCTTGCTAAAGGACTGCGGCGGCAAAAAAGAAACTGTTATCGAACCGGAATATTACACTCAGTCTGACGCGGATTATAATTCCCAACTTTATGACGAGTGTATATATGACGCTTGCAAGATAAAAGGTTATCTTGACGGTTTCCAAACCAAAGCCAAACCGCTGGGCAACGGGCGCTATGTATTGCTCCTGGGAATTTCTGAACAAAACGGACAATGGATAACAAAAGACGCTGCGGTGTCAAAATCGAATATCTATCAAAAGACAAAAGAATATTTCTTATCCAAGAAAAATGTGTTCTTGTCTTCGGTCCACAAACGTTTGGAGCCTCAGCAGATGAAAGCGCTGATGTTGGTTCACCTGCGAATGGGGTCAACGGGATTTGCCGGTAAATTAATCGACGGAACGCCTAGTCAGATTCGCTCAGAATCAGATTTGGTCAAAGCGATTAATAATCAGGAAATTATCACTCGTTTATTCCGCTTACCGGGAACAGAAGCCAAAACCGAGGCCAACAAAGAAAGTTTACAGTATTTCTGGGTATTATATCAGATTTATTGCGGAAACTTGTCAGTTGATGAAGTTTATTCTTTCCCGATGCAGTCTTATCTCAGCATTCCGTTGAACGACATGTATGAGGAGGACTATCCTGTCTGGAAAGGGAATTTCAAACAGCGTTTGAATAACGGCCTCGAAAAAAGCTTTAAGGCCTCAGGAGTGATGCCCGAATAAGTTTTTTAACCTCTAAACTAAAACAGCCTGACACATTGTGTGTCGGGCTGTTTGGTTTTTAAATTGTTTTAATCCTTAAGACGTGGTATACTTTTTCTCAAGAGAGAGAGGACAAAATGCCTTTGGATTATGAAAAAATTTATGAAGATAATCTCGATTTTATTTGTGATACTTTTTATCACCAGATGAAAGTTGATAAGGCTTATGGGCAATATCTCGAACAGACGGGACAGCAATCTTCTCAGACATCACTCAGAAGCTATTTCGACCATGAGGCAGAAAGCAGGTTAAAAGAGCTTAAAAATATTCCCGGTAATGAGTCAAACGGCACTTCCAAGAAAGATACTTGGAAAATAATCTCTTATTTTCGTAAAGAAGACATCTATATGACGGATAAAAAAACTTTTCAAAAGTTTAAGACAATCTCCACGGAAGAAAAAGCTCAAATGGAAACTTTCATTGCCAATCCTGCTAACCAAAAAGCTTTAGAGAATATTTTCAAAATTAATTTTTCAGCCGATTTTTGCACCAATATGTATCACCGCAGTCGTATCAATCAAAGGTTTGATGCTATCAAAGGTTTTGAAAAATCTGAGTTTATTCCCAGCCTTGACAAAGGAAACTGCACCAAAGGTTTAACGTTAAGCCTGTGCGAGGTCTTGGAAAAACACGGTGCTTTAACGGGTGACTTTCTCCGCGACAAAGAAACTTGGGCGCACCCTGCGGGCGTTTTTGAGATGGTAAATCGCAAACTGGGGAGAAACACTGCTCCTCCTGAAAATATGCCGTTAGGCGACTGTCTGGCGCAGAATGAATTTGGCAAAGGAACCATTTTTATTATTAATAATCATCATGCCATGCTCTATACCGGAGAAAAGAATGAGCAGGGGGAGCCGCTGTTTCACGGTTATAGCCCGGAAGCAACGGATTATCCGCTAAAGTTGGATAAACCTGTTTATGCGATAGATATTCCGGCCTTGGTTCAAAAGCAATGCGGCGAAAACGCTGCTCAGGTGATTGATGAATATGTGTCCGGCGTAAAAAATGATATCCAATCAATTGACTTGCTGCAGATATTTAAACAAAGATTAGCTCAGTTGCAGGCAATACCTGCAAAAAAAAAGTTTGATGCGAAACAGCATTTGGCATATTGCCAAACGATGATTACGGCGAGGCAGTGCCCGATAGAAATAACCCAACAGAATAAAGGCAGATTAACTTATGCGCCGCAGCAAAATATAGCTTTTCAGTCTGCTTTGAAAGACAAAAATCAAAACAGCTAAGGCGGAAGTGGCGGCGATTTTACCCAAAGCCAATAAAAAAACCTGCACAAGGCAGGTCTTTTTCTATCTGGTCGGGACGAGAGGATTCGAACCTCCGACATCTTGCACCCCATGCAAGCGCTCTACCAGGCTGAACTACGTCCCGAAAGTAGATAAATTCAAAATAATTAGACAAGATGTCGACGACATCTAAGCTCATCTTCGGTTTACTTCAGTCCCATGCAAGCGCGAACTCGCAGCCAACGTTTGGCCAGGCTGAATGACGTCCCGAATGACAAGACACTATATAAAACGTTCCGGTCTTAAATGCAAGAACTTTTTTCAATTATCCGGGCGTGTTTTAATCCAAACCCGATGTTCGCGTTTTCCGTCGATTTCAGACGGTTCGTCTTCTTCACCGCCCCATTCTTTCATAACCGAAGTCATTGCCCGATAAGAAGCCTCATTTTCAAACTCACAGGTCAACAGGGCTTTGTCGATTTTCAAGACATTACGGGCATAGTCCAAAGCCAGCTTCAGGCCTCGTTTGACATATCCTTTGCGGCGTTCGGACGGAATAATTTGATAAGCGATGTGTCCGCCTCTTTTTTTCAGATAATCGTTTAATGAATGGCGGATATCAAATGAGCCGATATATTTTTCGCCCTCAATCAGCCATAAAGATGTTGCGGCAACAAAACCTTCCGGAATATTAAGGCCCAGACGCGTATTTTCCGTTTCTTCAAAATAAGCTGCAAAATCATTTTCAGCGGCAGCCAGCAATTTTTCAACGCAATATAAATCAAACGGTGACGGATTTTGCAGATATTCAACAATTCCCGCCTTGACAGAGTCGAGATAAGCCTTATCAGGCAGCACAAGTTTCAGCATTTTTGCCTCCGGAAAGTTTTTGATAATCTGCCGCAAACAGCCAGACAGTCATAATCATAAAAGTAATTGTCGTAACCAATCCCAAAAGAACCAGAATACCGTAAAAATTGCGCTGTATCAGCCGATAGACTATAATTTCATGCAGCAAAAGCGAGCCGGATAAAATGATGACGCTGAGAAAAGGCAGCCAGATTGTAGCTTTTGAAAGCTGCAATGTTTTTTTGATTGTCAGCTGCAATAAGCCGAGCCCGAGTTCATAAATTCCCCACAGAAAGATAAACAAAAGCTGCATGCCGCAGGCTTCATACCACGGAAAAATCGGAAACCACGAACTGTAAACATACAAACATTGGGCAAAGCCGAATAACATTGCCAAAGTCAGTAAAATCCAGAAAATTTTAGCAGCCGCAAATTTTTTGCCGCCCTTGAAAAATGCAATCATTTTTTATCACTCCCAGCCCTTACCATAGCAAAAGAGCCTTAAAATACAACTATTGTTTTTTATCTGTTTATTTTATAAGATAGCGGAGGGGAAAAATATGAAATTAAGTGAAAAGTTAGTCGGTTCAAAAGTGATTTTAGAACGCCCGCGTCCGGATAAGGCGCAGGCGAAAACGATTTTTGCCCATATTGAAATCAGCAAAGCCTCAATGCGCCCGTGGCTCGACTGGGTCGATAAGGTCAAAACGGCTGATGACCGGTTGAAGTTTTTGCAATATGTTGATGAGTGCTGGGAGCAGGGAAAAGAATTTTCATACAGCATTTATCGCCGCGATAATCAAACTTATGCCGGGCATATTTCTGTTGTGAATCTTGATTTTGACAAGATGAGTGCCAAGTTTGGCTATTGGCTGTCTGATGTTGCTGTTGGGTTTGGCTTTATGCGCGAAGCCGTCAGCCTCTTGGAAACAGAATTAAAAACCCGCGGGTTTAAGGAAGTGATTATTGAGGCAGATGAAGAAAACATGCGTTCAAATAATGTGCCTAAAGCCTTGGGCTATCAATTGGACAAAGACCGCTGCGGCAGTCAGTATTCTGCTCTTCAGAACCGTCTGCGCCGGATTAATTTTTATATAAAACGGCTATAAAAAAATCCCTGCGGTTAAGCAGGGATTTTTTCTGAAATGAATTAAGCTTAAGCTTTTTTCAAGTTACCGGCAGAAGTTTTGCCTTTTTCGGTAATCAGGTCATAAGAAACTTTTTCATTTTCATTCAAAGATCTGAAACCGGCTTTTTCAACAGCAGAAATGTGAACAAAAATGTCCGCGCCGCCGTTATCCGGGCAAATAAATCCAAAACCTTTAGTGGGGTTAAACCATTTTACGGTACCTGTAGCCATTTTGATAATCCTTTACAAAGAAACAGGTTAATACAAATTGAGGCACATTGCCTCGTTATAAACTAGAAAATGTGGGAATTAATGTTTCTTAATGTAAAGATAAAATCAATAAATCGAGAACTACTCTTAAACCACAGAGCTTAGTTATAATTTCTATATAACCCCTTTTTACCTTAATTACAAGCTATATTTAAATTATTTATTTTGACTACTGCGCAATCCGTTATTAAAACCGGGGCAAAGCGTTCCGGAGGTCAAAGCTTTTTGGTGCGATGAAGATAAGATTCCATTTGAGCATATGCGTGACAATGACTGTGATTGGTTTAAGCTTTATAAGGAAAACGGCTATGTCAATAATCCGGTGTATATTCGCGAAAAAAACAAAATGACCGGCAGTCTGGCACCTTGGCAGGTTGAGGAAGCCCAAAAAGAAAATGAAGTCTATGAGACTGAACAAATGCTGTGGGTCAAATTTCCCCGTTTGGCTGAAAAGTGGAGTCGTTACGAGCGCTGAGCTTCTTCTTGCAAATATTCTTTTAAGACAATGGCGTGATTATGTTCGGTGTCTTTGGCGGCATAAACCAGCGTTACCAGCGGATGTTTTTCCAAAGCCTCCAGCACCTCTTTGACACTGACGGCATTAGCGTCCAATTCATGCATATATTCTTCCTTAAACTCGCCAAAACGCTCGGGAACATGCCCAAACCATTCTCTGAGCTTGGTTGACGGTGCAATATCTTTATCCCACCAGTCAATGGCTGCTTCTTCTTTACTAACGCCGCGCGGCCAGATTCTGTCCACCAAAATCCGGTAGCCGTCATTTTTCTCCGGTTGTTCATAAACGCGTTTGATTTTAATCTCCATGACATATCTCCTCAACTGTTTAGAGAATATATAAAACTGTTTATAGATATTTAAAGCGCCGTCAAAATGACTACATAAAAGGACAAAAGAAGGAGAAGTTTTATGTTTGGACGCCATCGTTATTTTTTTCATCACAGCCGCGTAAAAGAATTTTTCAGCCGCAGCTGGGATTTTTTAACCAGTAAAACCGGGGCTTTTCTGATTGGTATTTCTGCCATTTTGGTTGGAAGCTATCAATTTTATATCAATAAACCGATTTTAGAATATGTTGCCGTAACAAATAATGTCATTTCTTCCAATAATGACAATGATTTCAAAGTGATTGTCAAATCGCAGGAATACAAAGACCTGTATCAAACCAATGTCACGCTGATAAACAACGGCGAGCAGGCTCTTGCCGGCAGCGATGTCTCAAAAATCGGCCATGATCCGATAAGGATTGTCGTTCCCAAAGATGCCGGCATGACCCATTTCACGATTGATAAAAATCAGACCTCTCCGGCGGTAACGGCCAATTTACAGGAAATTGAAAATTCAATCGTCATTACCTTTGATTTCCTCAACCCCGGCAATCAGATAACAACCACCATTTTGCACAAGAATAATGTCGGCGGTTTCAAAATTGTCGGCTCGGCGGTAAATGTCAATGAAATTACGCCGGCTTGGAGCGAACATGATATTTTAACCTCAATCATAGCTGCTTTGTCTCTGGCCAGTATTTTGCTTCTGGCTAACGTTCTGGCCCGTTCACAGAAAAAACACCGCCATTTAAACAGGCTTTGACATTTTTTAACACTGCTTTTAGACTATAAAAAAACATTTTTTTTAAGAGTTAGAAATGCAGCAAAAAATTTTCAAACCTGATTATTCGCACGGATTGGTGAATTTAAGCAATTCGCTGGCGGTTCACTTCGGCTTCTGTCTCTTATA
>URWU01000003.1 GCA_900551585.1 uncultured Alphaproteobacteria bacterium
GTAGCTCCGTCTCGTGGGCTCGGAGATGTGTATAAGAGACAGGCATTGAGCATGGCTTCGTGCTGTTTGAATTTTTTCTGCTGCGGACGAATGAGCAGCACGTAAAAGATTACAAAGATTAAGCCTAACTGAATCAATGTGCTTCCCATTGATCCCTGAGCAGGGAGGGAACCGGCAGTTTGGGCAAATGCGTCACTAATAAACATTTTCTTCTCCTAATAAATTAACTTTGCCGAGTATAGAACAAAATTTTCCCTATATATAGGAGAAAAACAAATATTTCACAAGTATTTTGTTTACATACCTGATTTAAAGGTTTTGATGAAGTTATTGCCGCGCAAAAAACAAGACTTTTGCTCTGAGACGGTAAAGACGGTTTTTTTATGGCTTGTTTTTTTGCCTTAACTGATTATTCTTTAAGGCGGAGGCTGCGATGGATTTGAATTTATCACAATTACAATATGTTTTGTTTGACTGGGACAATACGCTGGCCGAAACCCGCACAACGCTGGAAACGGTCATCAACCGGGTTTTGAAGGAATACGGAAAACCGCCTCTGGCGCAGTCAAACGGCCACTATGATAAAGATTTGTCTTTTCGCGACAATTTCCCCAACATTTTCGGGGCTGACTGCGGCGCCGAGGCTTACCGTCGTTATGCCGAGCTCTACAAACAGCTGGTCGGTGGTTTGTTATCCACTTTTCCCTGCGTTCATGAAACTTTGGAATTTTTTCACAGCCGCCGGATTCCGATGATTGTCCTCACCAACAAAGACCGCCGCCTTTTAGATTTTGAAATGCCTTTATTGTTTCCGCCGCATATTTTTACCAGAATTATTGCCGGACACGAAGCGCCGAAAGACAAGCCTTATCCCGAGCAAGCCTGGTATGCGCTGCGGGGGCTGCTGGAACCTGAAGATTTTTCGCCGGAAAAGGTCTGGATTGTCGGCGACAGCGATATGGACAGCGATTGCGCGTTGCAATCCGGCGCCAAACCAATCCGTATCGGCCGTTCCATTTGGGATAACGGCAATGGCGAAGATGACCGTATTTTGCATTTTGACAGTTTCTGCGCCTTTTTGCATAAACTAAAATCCTCACTTTAATTAGTGAAAATTTAAGCTATCTGTCTTATAATGCGGCTGTTAAATTTTTGAGGAAACAGGCCGATGAATAACGAAGATAATAATGATACCGATTCCGCACGGATACTGAAAATTGTTATGTGGGTGGTTGTGTTGGGCGCTTTGTCTCTGCTCAATTACTGTCATTTCAGCAAACATATTTCTTCCAACCCGGAAAAAATCAATTCTTTTATTGCCGAGGATAATCATATGGATAAGTTTCGTTCGCCGGCCGTCGCCGGGCTTTTCTATCCCGCTTCCGCCGGAGAATTGGATTCTGAAGTCGGCAAATATCTGACGTCGCTGCCCGTGGCAGAAGAAATCCAGCCGAAAATTCTGGTCGTGCCTCATGCCGGTTATATGTACTCGGCGCAAACTGCAGCCAAAGCTTATGCGCAGCTGCAGCCCTGGAAAAATAAAATTCATAATGTTATTCTGGTCGGCCCGTCGCATTATGTGGCATTGAATGGTGCGGCTTTAAGCAAAGACGACTATTTTACCACCCCGCTCGGCAAAATTGCCGTCAATAAAACCATTTCGGCCGAACTGGCCGCCGAGCCCGGCTTCCAATATAATAATCAGGCCCACGCCAAAGAGCATTCTCTTGAGGTGCAGCTGCCGTTTTTGCAAAAAGTTTTGAAAAACTTTTCGATTGTGCCGATTGTTTACGGCAATGCCGAACCCGAGGTTCTGGCCAAAGCACTGCAGCCTTATCTGCAGCAGCCGGATACGTTGATTGTTTTCTCGGCCGATTTGTCGCATTATTACACTTATGACGAAGCCAAAAAAATAGACAGCCAAACCAAAGCGCTGGTTGAAAAGACACAGCCTGAAGTCGAAGACCATATGTCCTGCGGCTCAACCGGCATTAATACTGCCATTTTGCTGGCGCAGAAAAATCGTCTGCTCCCCAAACTGCTGGATATGGTCAACTCCGGCGATGTCAGCGGCGACAAGTCTTCCGTCGTCGGTTATGCGTCCTGGCTGTTCGGTGAAAATGAAGATGAAAAAGAAAAAGCGCCTTTGCCGGCTCTGGAGCAGGAAGTTGAAAGCCTGCGCTCTTTTGCCAAATTATACGGCAAAGATTTATTAAAAATTGCCAAAGTGGCGATTGATGAAGCGGCTCGGAATAATAAAAAGTTCAAACCGGCGCGCGGTGATTATGCCGACGAACTGTTTAATAAAGGAGCTTCTTTTGTAACTTTGGAGAAAAACGGTCAGCTGCGCGGCTGTATCGGTTCGCTGCTGCCGTCACAGGCCGTGGCTTTCGATGTGGCGCAAAATGCCTTTTCGGCCGCCATGGAAGATAATCGCTTCAAGCCGCTCAAAGAAAGCGAATTGGATAAAATAAAAATTTCCATTTCGTTGTTAACCGGCTTTGAGCCCATATCTTATAAAAATGAAGAAGATTTGGTTGCCAAGCTTGCTGCCGGTGTCGACGGCGTGATTATCCGCGACGGCGACCGTCAGGGCGTTTTCCTGCCGGCAGTCTGGAAACAGCTGCCCGAACCGCAGGAATTTTTGAATAATTTAAAAATCAAAGCAGGTATGAGCCCGTCTTATTGGTCCAACCGCATTAAAGTTTATCGTTTCAGAGTAGTGGAGATTAGCAAAGATGAAAATTAACGGATACGAACTCAACCTGAGTGAAGAAAAACTGGATGATATGATTAACCGCCAATTGCGCGAAATCGATTTGATTTCGCCTGAGTTTGACGGCTATAAAAATCTGCCTGAAAGTGAGAAAAAGGCGCTGGCTCATTTGGTGGCAGCCGCCAAGATATTAAATGACGTGTCGCTGGAACAGGACCATCCGTTAAACCGCAGTCTGAAAGCAGGTCTTGAAGAAGCCGCCAAAACCAGCAGCCATGCAGCCAAAGCGCTGCGGATTTTTAACACGTTTAACGGTGTTGCCGGTTTAAACGGGTTGGATTCCGAACCGATTGAAATTTTCAAAGAGGTCAAAGGTTTTCCGGGGCGTAATTTTTATCCGGCTGATTTAAGCGTTGAAGAATTTCACAAGATTATCAAAAAAATGCTTGAAAAAGGCAAAACCGAAGAAGTCAGAAAAATTTTGAGCAACCGGACAATGGTACGCCGCTTTGGTGACGAGTTGAAAGCAATTGATTATACCGAATATTTTGCCAAAGAATTTTCTGCTATTGCCAATGAACTGGAAGTAGCCGCCCATTATACGGCTGACGAACCGTTCAAGGATTATCTCGGCTGGCAGGTTCAGGCGTTGCTTCAGAATAATGAAGATATGGATATGCTGGCAGATAAACATTGGGCCGTTTTGCAGGATTCGCCGCTTGAATTTACCCTCGGACGTGAAAATTATGATGATGAAATGACCCCGACGATTTGCGAGAATGAAGAGCTGAAAGCCATGCTTGACGATTTGGGCATTGAGGTCAATTCCAAAGATATGCTCGGAATTCGCGTCGGTATTGTCAATAAAAAAGGCACCGATTTGCTGCTGACTTTCAAAGAGCAGATGAAACATTTGGCCAAACTCATGCCTTTTGCCGATAAATACAGCCAGAATGTTGCCGCCGGGGATGAACTCAAACAGACAATGGTCGATGTCGACCTGGCGGCTCTGACCGGAGATTATGCCCAGTGCCGCGGCGCTATTACAACGGCGCAGAATTTGCCGAATGACGACAAGCTGGCCATCAAAACCGGAGGCGGCCGCCGCAATGTTTATCACCGCCAGGTGCGGATGAGTGTTGATCAGGAAACCGCAAAAAAGAAACTCGATGCTTTGGTGGCGCAAAATCTGCACCAATATTACAATCCGGAAGCTGACCATATTTTTGTTATCGGTCATGAAAACGGCCATTCTCTCGGCCCCGACAGCAGCTTCAAAAATGCGCTCGGCCTGTACAAACATACCATTGAGGAAAACAAAGCCGATGTCGTTTCAATCGCGATGATGCCGGAATATGTCAAAGCAGGCATTATTGATGAAAAGACCTTAAAAGAGGTTTATACAACCTGGATTATCCGCATGTTGTTAAAATCGCGGCCGCAGTTGATTCAGCCGCACCGCGTCGGTGATTTGATTCATTTCAACTATCTGCTTGAGCACGGGGCGATTGCTTTTAACTCTGATAACAAGCTGGAAATCAATTTTGACAGGCTGCCGGAGGTTATGAATAAGATTCTGGAGGAGACAATTGCTGTTCAGTTGTCAAAATCTCCTGATAAAGCAAAATCTTTTATTGATAAATATTCTTTCTGGGGCGATATTCATCAATATATAGCCAAGACACTCGTTGAAATTGGCATCAAACCCTATATCGAAATAAGGACTTATTTCTGACATGTACTACAGCTTTTTTGAGATTTTCTCAATTGGTATCGGCCCGTCAAGCTCGCATACCGTTGGCCCGATGCGTGCCGCCAAAAGATATATTAAAAACCTGAAATCAGCCGGCCTGTTTGACAAACTTGCCAGAGTGGAAACAACCCTCTACGGCTCACTGGCTCTGACCGGTGTCGGTCACGGAACCGTTAAAGCCGTTGCTTATGGCCTGATGGGGCTGGAAGCAGAAGAAATCAACCCCGAAAAAGCCTATATGCTGGCAATCGAGCGCGATAAAATTCTGCAGGCCGACCATGAAAAAGTCATTGCTTTTGACTTGGACAAAGACATTGTTTTCAAAAAAGACATTTTCCTGCCCGAGCACTCTAACGGCATGACTTTCAAGGCTTTTGACGAAGCCGGAAGCCTTTTGTTTGAAGAAACATATTTCTCTGTCGGCGGCGGAACGATTGCCCGTCAGGACGAGATTTCCAAACGCATTGCCCGCGAACCTTATAACGTGCCGTACAACTTCAATACCTGTGATGAATTGATAGCCTTGTGTAACAAGGAAAATCTCAGTATTCCCGAATTGATTATGGCCAACGAATGCGCGCTGCGCCCGCGGGACGAGGTCATCAGCGGCATTATCAAAATTCACCGCATTATGCAAAACTCGATTGACCGCGGCATGAATGCCCACGGCATTTTGCCCGGCGGATTGAATATCCGCCGCCGCGCCAATGAAATCTATCAGCGTCTGGAAGAAAAATTCCGCAATAATGATTATGATCCGCTGCTGATGATTGACTGGATTAACCTTTGGGGGTTTGCCGTTGCTGAAGAAAACGCTTCCGGCGGCCAGATTGTCACGGCGCCGACCATGGGGGCTGCCGGTGTTATTCCCGCCGTTTTGCGTTATTTTGAGCGCTTTGCCGTTCACAAATCCTGCAACAGTATTGAAGAAGGCATCGGCAAGTTTTTGCTGACTGCTTCGGCAATTTGCAGTTTGTACCGGACTAATGCGTCAATTTCCGGCGCCGAGGTCGGCTGTCAGGGCGAAGTCGGTGTGGCTTGTTCAATGGCCGCGGCCGGTTTGGTTGCGGCAATGGGCGGCAATTTGAAACAGATTGAGAACGCAGCCGAAATCGCCATGGAACATAATCTTGGCCTGACCTGCGATCCTTTGGCCGGCTTGGTTCAGGTCCCCTGTATTGAACGTAATGCAATGGGCGCCGTCAAAGCCGTCAACTCGGCCAGAATAGCCATGAAAGGCAGCGGCGAACATATCGTTTCGCTTGATACCGTGATTAAAACCATGTTTGATACCGGTAAAGATATGAATAATAAATATAAGGAAACCTCTTTGGGTGGTTTGGCCGTCAATGTTGCCAACTGCTGATTGTTGAAAATAAGCCTCCGCCGATAAAACGGAGGCTTTGTTTTAAGCGCCTTTGACGTTTATGATATAAAAACCGACACTTTTAACTTGCTTTAGCTGAAAAAATATCCCACTATTCGGATAGTTGTTCTAACTTTAAGAGGAATTGAGATGTTAAAAAAACTTCTTAGCGGTGAATTCAGCCTGAGTGAAACTTTCTGGAAGTTCGGAATTTTAGGCGTTCTTTTCTTCCGCGCCGTTTCCCGCCTGTTTGAAATCTTGCTGGACAAGCGCATTGCCAACCGCCGGATTGTTGACTATTATTTTCACTATTTCAATCCCGTCAAACCGGATATCATGGCCATTTTATGGACTTTATGCTATCTGTTTATGACCATCTTTTTCTTTTATTATTGCATTGCGGTTTTGCTGGGAACCTGGAGATCTTCGGCCACCTTTGACCGCAGCGCTTTGTTGAAGCAGTTGACCCGTTTTATCATGCTGGCCTTTTTGTCAGTTAACATTGTTTCTATTTTCTAACTGAGGATTAATTTATGAAAAAATTTATGCTGCTGTTGGTGTTGTTGGTTTTAGCCGGATGTGAAGTCGGCAAACTCGACCCCAAACGCCAAAAACTCTACGATATGGGTAATGACGTTTGTCAGCGTGACCCCGGTAAATGTATTAACGGCATTCCCTGGTAGAAATATCTGCCGCAAAAAAAATCCCCGTTTCAAACGGGGATTTTTTTATGATATCACAGCTTAATAAGCGCTGGAAATTTTATTGTTGTCAACAGGGCAGGCATTGCAGCCGTTGTCTTCGGCAAGAATACCTTTGTTGAGAATAAAATCCGGAACATGGCCGTTAAAGGAATTACACTTCTTGACAATCTCCAAAGCTTCCGGATCCTGTTGCGGATTAACCGTGTTGCGCGGCTGGCGGCATTTTGCATTATTGCCGCTGGTGTTGTTATTATTCTCTTTGGCATTGCGGCCGCGGTTGTTCTGCGCTTTTTCACGGGGCGCAGCCTGCTGTTCGGCTTTGGCGGCTTCTTGCTCTTTGGTTTTGTCGACTTTGATTTCCTCGGGAGCTTTGAGGATTTTTTCCAAAACCGACTGGGTTTCGCGTGAGCGGCGGTTGGTGTAAACCACATTCTGTTTGTCGGCCGGCAGAATTTCTAAAATCTTTTCCAGATTATCAAGCTGTTTGTTCTTTTTAATCAGGTTAATGTCATCAACGACCAGAATATTGGTTTTGGAAAAATCAAATTTGCTGTTGTCTACCAAATCTACCAGCAAATCAGGTGAACCGATAACCACATTGGCCTCGGTATCAATATCTTCATCTTTGTCTTTGATGGTTGCATCAACAATTTCATGATATTTGTTAAAAACGGCCAAACGGTCGGAAACCATAACAGATTGTTCTGAATCCGGCGTGATAATTAAAATATTCTGGCCTTCTTTATTACTGATGATATCAACCAACGGAAAAACATAAGACATGGTTTTGCCGCAGCCCGAAGGAGCGATTGTAAACACGTCTTTGCCTTGCAAAATCGAGGGGATGACATCGCTTTGAACGGTCGTGGCTTCGGTGATTCCGAACTCGTCAATTGCCTGAACGGTTTTTTCGCTTAAGCCTAATTCTAAAAATTTCATGGTATTTCTTCTGTTTTCTTCTGTTAAAATTACTTATTGCGAAGTATTATGTATTTTGTTAAGATAGTCAATAACCTATTTATAAGGACTACCGAAATGTTAATGAACCACAACGATTGTCTCTTGTTGATAATTGACGTTCAGGAACACCTGGCTCCGGCTCAGGAAAGTCCCCGCGATGTTATCAACGGCTGTGCCGCCCTCCTTGATATTGCCAAAAAACTTAACATTCCTTTTGTTGTTGCCGAACAGAATCACAAAAGCTTCGGCCCGACAATGATTGATTTGCGCATTGTTTTGGGAGATGATGTTAACTATCATGAGAAAGATACTTTCTCTTGCTACAAAAATCCGGAGATTCGCGAAGCGATAGAAAAATCAGGCAAAAAACAAATTGTCATTGCCGGTTTGGAAACGCACCTCTGCATTTTGCAGACGGCTCTCGATTTGCATAAGGCCGGTTATGAGGTATTTGTGGTGGCCGATGCCTGTTCATCACGCAACGGCATGCAAAGCGCGTTGGGCATTCAGCGTCTGCTGCAAAATAACGTTGATGTCGTTACTGTCGAAATGACCATTTTTGAATGGCTGGAAAATTCACGTTCTGCCGAGTTCAAAGAAGTTTGGGCAAAGCGCACATAGCCTGAAAATGAATTAAAAAAATCCCCGTCGTCGGGGATTTTTTTATTGGATAGCTTATAGAAAAATCAAACCGTCAGGCTTGCATTTTTGATATCCGCCGCTTAGAGGGATATCTATATTTCCATACCGGAAACACGGACATAGGTTTGAAAATCTTTGGTCAGGCCGTATCTTTTGTCATCTTTGATTGAGCCTATTCTTGTCAGCAGATTGTCTTGATAATGCTCGGGGATGTTGAGAAGCTTCATCTGGACTTTCCAATAGTTAAGCATATTGTCCATATTGCCTTTGAGATAGCCGCCGACATCATTGAGCTTGTTTCTTTCGGCACCGGCAATGACTTTTTCGATAATCGCCGTTCTGTACTTAATCAAGTCAGGGTCTTTGCTGTGTTCATCTCTGTAGCAATAAGCGCCGGGAATTAACCCTCTCGCCAGATACAGCGGGGTGTTAAAGCCCTTGGTCTGGTTGTGGGTAATTCCGGGGTGGCTGTTTAAGAAAGGCTGCAGGTCAATGATAAACATACGATTGTCAACCGCAGAATAAAGAATATTGCCGGTATTGCAAAACAGGCCGCCGCCGACATCTAAGGTGTGTTGGCGGGAAGATAAAAAGAGCAGGTCGTCATAAAGATTATCAAAAGAGCTGTCCGGCAAATCCAAAATACGCTCGCTCAAAACTTTGGTTCTGATTAACGCTTCTTCGCTGTCAGGGCGGGGACGGCCGGCTTTGTGAACTTCAATAGAAATCCCCGGGCAATAAAAGTTAATTGTCAACAGAGGGACGCCGGGCTGTGAAGGATTTTCCCAATAAGCCAGCGTTTGCGCAAAGTTTCTTTCCCCGAAAATGTTTTTTTGTTTAACGGGCGGCGTTTCGGTAATGATTTTTGACAATTCACCGAGCGGCGGGCAGTCTAAACTGACCCGGGTCGTAAATTTCGGGCTGGTATGTATTTTATAAACTTTGGCTTCAGCCCCTTCACCGAGAGGCTGTTCGCTCATTGCAAAAAGAATTTCTTCTGCATTGGGTAAATCAATCTTCATTGTCAAATTTTCCTTGAAATTAGAATCGTAATATACAGGCTTTTATACAAAATTTCAAGAAAAATTATTTTGTCTAGTTTGCGAAGTGTTTGAAAAATTAAGTATAAAAAGAGAGTTCTATAAATAAAGGCTGTCTTTAGTCAAAAATTATCGCAAAACTCGGCTTCCGATTTACGGGGGTTTTTGTTTGTTTACATCTTTGGTAAAATATGTTACTTTCAGGCCGATTAACCTTATTTATGCTTATAATTATGTCTTTGGGGTCATTATAATTATAAGTTAACTTTAAACTTTTTTATCATGGACATAGAACTGACAATCGGAACCAAGAGCAATTATCTTGATGAAGATTTTACCGATGAAGCCGTTGCCGGCTTGTGCGAAATCTATCGGCATTATATTGCTTGTCACGGTCAGACAAAAGAGGCAATAACCTTTGTCTACGATGTTGACCTTTACAGTACTTTGATGGATTGCAGTAATCAGCTGCGCCAAAATCCTGAGCAGTTAAAAAAGCATATGGCAGAAAATCATGTCAAAGACATTGATGAAACTTTTTTGTATGCAACCTTGCTGGATAGCGATTTACGAGAAAAGAACATTCCTTTGGATAATCTTTTGCTTGCTGATTTGCTTAATTCGGAGTTTCTGTGCGGGAAAGATTATTGCCGCCGCGCCGACTTTGCCGCGTATCTGAAAAAGACAAAAGCCTGTGAAGGTAAAGCGGCTGAAATTGACGCTTTGCTCCAAAAACTTGCTTAAGTTTTTTATCTTAAAGAAAAGCCCCGAACCTGTTCTCAGGTATGGGGCTTTCTTGTTTTTTCATTGTACGGAAAAGAGCTTATGCCCGGCCGTAACTGTCTTCAAAGCGGACAATATCATTTTCATCTAAATTGTCGCCGGTCTGAATTTCAATAAATTCCATATTCTCTTTGGTGTCGTTTTGAATACGGTGCTTGGTTTCAACCGGAATATAAACGGATTCATTGGCTTTTTTGACAATTTTTTCCTCACCCAGAGTAACCACGGCTTCGCCCTTGACAATAATCCAATGCTCGGAGCGGAAATGGTGCAGTTGCAAAGACAAAATATTGCCCGGAGTGACGCAGATTCTTTTGACACAGAAACCGTCGCCGGCGTCCAACACTTCCCATGTTCCCCAAGGGCGGCTGTCCTTATCGCCTCTTTTGTAGTTATTAGCCATTTTTTTTATCCTTTTATTCTAAAAATTAACTTGATGTAAGCTAATATAGATAATATAAAGAAAAGCACAATAGAAAAATTTTTTGGGTTGGAAAATTATGCAGTCTCCGGCAATTAATAAGGCGATGGAAATTTTACAACAGTTGCGTTCGATAACTGAGGGTCAGGATTCGCTTGCTGTCAAGCTGACAGATATTGTCAAAATGATTGCCGAGAAAATGAATGCCGACGCCGCGGCCTGTTATATCGCTGTTGACGGCAACCGTCTCGAGCTTTTTGCGTCTTACGGCTTCAACCCCGAAGCGCTCCACAAAGTTTCATTCCGTTTCGGCGAAGGGCTGACCGGCGAGGTTGCCCAAAATAACCGTACTTTGAATATTGCCGATGCTTGGGCGCATCCGAAATTTGCCCACAAACCTGAACTCGGCGAAGATGAGTATAAGTCTTTTATCGGCGTGCCGCTGATTCGCTGGAGCCGTTCCATCGGCGTTTTGTCTTTGCAAAATAAGGAAATGCGCGAATATTCGGCGCTGGATGTCGAGATTCTGGAAACCGTGGCTATGGTCTTGAGCGAAATCGTTTCTTCCGAGGAAATGAATGAGTTCAAGAAAAATTTTTATAAAAGCGCCAATCTCAATGACCGTGAAAAACTGAAAGGTTTGAGCCTCAGCAAAGGCTACGGATTGGGCGTGGCTGTTGTTCACCGCCGCCGTCAGGCCGTTACCAAAATCTTTGCCGAAGATAAGGAAAAAGAGCTTCACCGTTTAGAGATTGCTCATGGCCAGATGAATGCCGATTTGGATAAGAAACTGGCTTCAACCAAACTCGGTATCGGCGAACACGTGGATATTCTTGATGCTTACCGTATGTTTGCGCGCGACAAAGGCTGGTATAAAAAACTTTCCGATAATATCCAGAGCGGTTTGACGGCCGAAGCTGCCGTTGAGAGGGCTTATGAAGATATGTGGAACCGCCTGTCCGGAACCACCGACAGCTATTTGAAAGAGCGTCTGCATGATTTACGCGATGTTTCTGACCGCCTGCAATCTTATTTGAGCGGAGATTTCGGCTCTGTCAAAGATGTAGACAGCAATGATATTATCGTTGTTGCCCAGACGATGGGTCCGGCAGATTTAATGGATTATGACTATTCCAAAATCCGCGGTTTGATTATTGAAGACGGTACGCCGACCATGCATGTGGCTATCGTTGCCAAGGCTTTGAACATTCCGGTTGTTGCCAAAATCAAAGGTGTTTTTGAAGAGGCCAAAACCGGCGAGCTGATTGCCGTTGACGGTAATGACGGCTATGTTTATATGCGCCCGACCGCATTGGTTCAGGAAAAATTTAAAGCCAAAATTGCCGAGCGCGATAAACTGCAGGCCAAGCTGGCCGAGCTTAAAGAATTGCCGGCGCAGACCAAAGACGGTGTCAAAATCAATTTATACTTAAATGTCGGTTTGGCTTTTGATTTGGATTATATCGAAACCACCAATTGTGACGGTATCGGCTTGTACAGAACCGAGATTCCGTTTATGGCTTCCGATATCATGCCTGATGTCGAACGTCAGGTGTCTTATTACAAAGAATTAATGGATAAAGCCGGCGACAAAAAAGTCACTTTCCGCAGTCTTGATGTCGGTTCTGATAAGCTGCTGCCTTATTGGGGCAGCGTTGGTGAAGAAAATCCGGCCATCGGCTGGCGCTCGATTCGCATCACGCTGGACCGCCGCGCCATTCTGCGTAAACAGGTACGTGCTTTTCTGCGTGCCGCCGAAGGCAAAGAGCTGAATGTGATGTTTCCGATGATTGCCAATTTGTCGGAATTTGAAGAAGCCAAAGAAACGCTGCTGATTGAGCTGGAAAAAGAAAAACGCCGCGGAACCGGTGTGCCGAAACAGGTCAACGTCGGCCTGATGATTGAAGTGCCGTCGGTCATTTTTCAGCTGGACGCCATTTTGCAACAGGCAGATTTTATTTCTATCGGTACGAACGATTTGGCTCAGTTTATTTTTGCCTGCGACCGCGGCAACCCGCGCCTGACCGAACGCTATGATGTTTTGTCGGCGCCGTTTTTGACCATGATGGGCGAAATTGTCAGCAAAGCCAATAAATACGGCGTCTATTGCTCGGTTTGCGGCGAAATGGCCTCTAACCCGATTGAAGCCATGGCGCTGATAGGCCTCGGTTATCGTAATTTGTCAATGTCTGGTTCATCTTTCGGCCGTGTCAAGAGCATGGTGCGCTCGATGAATGCCGAAGATGTGGAAGATTATGTTCATACTTTATTGAAATCGCAGAAAAAAACTCTGCGTCCGCAATTAATTTCCTATGCCTATGACCATGGTATTGAAATCTATTAAAAAATGTGCAACAATTGCGCCATTCTAAACCTAAAAAGGAAGTAGCTGTGAAAAAAGAAACTAAAAATTCTCAAGGATTAAAAGAGAAATTAGAAAAGAAAGTTGAAGAACCTGTTGTCGAGATGAAAGACGCAGCCAAGGTTGAAGAAGCTCCGAAACCTGAGGCTGAGGTCAAAACGCCGGTAGTTGATGAGAAAGAAGGCAAAGTCGGTCTTTTGTTAAAAGAAGTCCGCTTAAAACAAGGCAAAAGCCTGCCGGAAATTTCTCAGGAACTCTGCATTCGCAAAGTTTATCTGGCAGCCATTGAAGACAGCGATTATGATAATATTCCCGAATATCCTTACGGAATAGGTTTCATTCGCTCTTATGCCGATTATCTCGGTTTGGACGGCGTCAATATTGTCCAGATGT
Source organism: uncultured Alphaproteobacteria bacterium (assembly GCA_900551585.1). Classification (GTDB taxonomy): domain Bacteria; phylum Pseudomonadota; class Alphaproteobacteria; order RF32; family CAG-239; genus CAJLXD01. Next base: position 13,141 of record URWU01000003.1, read on the forward strand.
ATAAAGAAGAAGCCGAAGCAAACTTCCGCAAAAATAATCCTTATTTTGTGATTGAACCTCAGGTTGAGGCAACTGTCCCCAGCAAAAAATATCTGATTATCAGCCTGCTGGCCGTTATTGCCGTTTATTTTGCCTGGAGCACTTATAATCACTTCAACAATATGGAAGAAGATAATATCCCTGCTGCCGAGGCCATGGTTGAATCAGACGGCAGTGATGACGGCAATGTCAATTTTCCGCTGAAAGTTGAAGACTATTCCACTTCTTCCGAGAGCAATGAAGCCGCTGCTCCGGCCGAAGAGGCTTTGCCTGTTGTTGACGCGACCAATGCCGAAGAAAACAATCCGCAGGTAGTTGTCAAAGAAACCAGTTTTAAAGAACCGGCCAAAACTGTTGAACCTGCAGCGGTTCCCGTAGCCGAACCTGTTGCCGAAGCCAAACCCGCCAAAAGTGAAAAAGGCCTGTCTTTGAGTATTAAAAAAGACACTTGGGTTGAAGTTAAGAATGACAACAAATTATATTTGAGCAAAGTTTTAATGCCCGGTGATACTTATGTTCTGCCCAATGACACCAACCTGAAATTATCGGTCGGCAAATCTGACGGCGTTGAAGTTTTGTATAACGGCAAACCGGTTTATACCATTTCGCCGAACAAAAAGATGAATATTTCGGTTGATGACATTTTAGCCGCCGCCAACCATTAGCTTTAAGCAGATTCATGGGAAAATAGCAGCCTTAAACTGCTATTTTCCTTTTGTCGTATTAGAAAGAGGACCATAAAATGGAAAAAATTACACGTCGCAAAAGCCGCAAAATCATGGTCGGAAATGTTGCCGTCGGCGGAGATGCGCCCATCAGCGTCCAGTCGATGACCAACACGCTGACCAGCGATGCCAAGGCGACGATTGAACAGATTCAGCGCCAGGAGGCTGTCGGCTGTGATATCACCCGCTGTTCCTGCCCTGATGAAGAGTCGGCCAAAGCCCTGAAGATAATTACCCGCGAGGTAAAAATTCCGGTTGTTGCCGATATCCATTTTGATTATCGTTTGGGAATTTTAGCTGCCGAAAACGGTGCGGCCTGTCTGCGCATTAACCCTGGCAATATCGGTGGTGCCGACCGAGTCAAAGCGGTTGTTCAGGCTGCCAAAGATTATAATTGTTCGATTCGCATCGGCGTCAACGGCGGTTCTTTGGATAAACGGCTGCTTGAAAAATATGGCGAACCTTGTGCCGAAGCTTTGGTCGAAAGCGCATTGGAACAGGCCAAAATGCTTGAAGATAATGACTTTCGCGAGTTCAAAATCAGCGTCAAATCTTCCAATACGCTGATGATGATTGACGCTTACAAAAAACTGGCTGCGGCTTGTGATTATCCGCTGCATTTGGGCGTAACCGAAGCCGGCGGACTGAGAACCGGAACCATCAAATCGGCAATGGGTATCGGCTCACTGTTAATGAGCGGTATCGGTGACACGCTGCGCGTGTCGCTGACGGCAGATGTTGAAGAAGAAGTCAAAGCCGGTTATGAAATTTTGAAAGCTTTGGATTTGCGACATCGAGGCGTCAGGATAGTCTCTTGCCCCACTTGCGCGCGCCGTGGTTATGATGTCCAAAAAACAATTGAAGAGCTGGAGAAGAGACTGGCTCACATCAACCAGCCGCTGTCGCTTGCTGTTATGGGCTGCGTCGTCAACGGCCCCGGTGAAGCCGGCCATACCGATTTCGGCGTCTGCGGCGGTAAAGGTGATGAAAATATGATTTATGTGGCAGGCAAAGCCGACCACAAAGTGAAAAATGACAATATTATTGACGAGCTTGTACGCTTGGTCGAAGAAAAAGTTAAAAAAGTAGGATAAAATTATGGCAAAAATTCAAAATGTTCGCGGAACTTACGATGTTTACGGCGAAACCAAACGCAAAATGAAAAAAGTTGTTTCCACCGGTTCCGAAGTGGTGGAAAAATACGGCTTTGAAGAAATCGAAACCCCGATTTTCGAGTTTACCGAAGTCTTTTCGCGCAATCTGGGCGAAACTTCAGATGTCGTCACCAAAGAAATGTATTGCTTTCAGGACCGCGGCGGCGAAAGCTTGACGCTGCGTCCGGAAGGAACCGCCGGCGTTGTCCGTTCTTTTGTTTCTGAGGGCATGCAGCAGAACCTGCCGGTCAAATTATACTATGCCGGTCCGATGTTCCGTTATGAACGCCCCCAGAAAGGGCGTCAGCGCCAGTTTACCCAGTTTGGCTGTGAATTGTTGGGCGTTGAAACACCGCAAGCCGATATCGAGGTTATTTCCATGGCCTATGAGTTTGTTGAAAAACTCGGCCTTGAGGGTAATGTCGTGGTCGAAATCAACTCTTTGGGTGATCAGGAAAGTCGCGACGCTTACCGCACTAAATTAGTGGAATATTTGCGCGGCCACATTGACGAATTGTCCGGCGATTCCAAAGAACGTCTGGAAAAAAATCCGCTGCGGGTACTTGATTCTAAAGAAGAATGTGATAAAGAAGTGGTTGCCAATGCGCCGCTTTACTGCGACAGCCTGAACGAAGAGTCTAAAAACTTTTTCAATGAAGTCTTAAAAGGACTGGATTCTTTAGGTATTAAATATCGCATTAACAACCGTTTGGTTCGTGGCTTGGATTACTATTCTCACACAGTTTTCGAACTGGTAACCGACAAACTCGGCGCTCAGGGAACCGTTCTGGCCGGCGGCCGTTATGACGGGCTGGTCGAGCAGATGGGCGGCGGTGCCGTTGCCGGTATCGGCTGGGCCTGCGGTGTCGAACGTTTGTCAATGCTGTTGGAAGCCGATGTTTCTTTGCCGCGTCCGGTTGCTGTCATTCCGGTTGGTGATGATACTAATGCCAAAGCCGTCGAAATTGCTTATCTGCTGCGCAAAGCCGGCTATCGTGTCGAACAGAGCTACAGCGGCAATTTGAAAAAACGCATGATGAAGGCAAATAAGGCCAATGCTTATAAAGCAGTTATCATTGGTTCTGACGAATTGGCCAAGAACGAAGTAACTATTAAAGATTTAGACAGCGGCGAACAGAAAAACGTTGCGATTAATCATATTGTTGAGGAAATTAAATAAATGTCATTTGCTGAAAAACTAAGTAATGTTGTCAATCGTCATGACGAGGTGCAGGCTCTTCTGGCCAACCCCGCTTTGAGTGCCGACGAGCTGATTAAACTCAATAAAGAGTTGTCAGCGCTGTCACCGGTGGTTGAGGCGATTCACGAAATGCGCCGCGTTGAGCAGACCATGGCAGATGACAAGGCAATGATGGATGATACGACGCTTGATAAAGAAATGCGCGATATGGCCGAAGCCGAATTTTATGAGATGAAAGAAAAACTTCCCGAACTGGAGAAGAATGTCAAAATTCTGCTGCTGCCTAAAGAAGAAGATGACGAGAAAAACGCCATTCTGGAAGTCCGCGCCGGAACCGGCGGCGATGAAGCCGCTTTGTTCGCAGCCGTGCTGTTTGAAATGTATCAGCGCTATGCCCAGCTGCAGGGCTGGAAATTTGAAGTGATGGACGCTAATGAAAATGAACTCGGCGGCTATAAAGAAGCTTCAGCCAGCATTACCGGCAAAGACGTGTTCTCCAAGCTGAAATTTGAATCCGGCGCCCACCGCGTGCAGCGCGTGCCGGTCACGGAATCTCAGGGGCGCGTTCATACTTCTGCCGCAACTGTTGCTGTTCTGCCCGAGGCGGAAGAAGTTGATATTCAGATTAATCCGGCAGACTTGAAGTTTGAGGCTTATCGTTCTTCGGGTGCCGGCGGCCAAAAGGTCAACAAGACTAACTCTGCGGTACGTATCGTTCACGTACCGAGCGGTATTGTTGTTGAATCTCAGGAAGAACGCTCACAGTTCAAAAATCGTGATAACGCCATGCGCAAACTGCGTACCCGTTTGTATGACGCGCAGCGTCAGGCCAAAGATGCTGCTTATTCCGAAACCCGCAAACTGCAAGTTGGCTCTGGCGACCGTTCCGAGCGGATTCGCACTTATAACTATCCGCAGGGCCGTGTGACCGACCACCGCATTAACCTGACCTTGTATAAGCTTGATGATGTTGTTTCCGGCGATGCTTTGGGTGAGATTATTGACGCGCTGATTACCGAAGATCAGGCTCAGCGTCTGTCCGAGCTGGATTAGGAAGTTTAGGCTTTTTCTATAAAAATCTATTTAAAAATATCCGGAATAAATTTTGAGAATTCAAAAACTTATTCCGGATATTTCTTTTATTTTTAACCAGGCTTTGTTTATCGTTCTTTTGACATTTGCGCACCGATTTTGGCAACACCGGATATTTCGTCATTGCCGTTATTTTGCAGCTTTTTGACGGTGATAATGTCATGAGATGTGAGATATTGTTTCATCGTCTCCGTGTTGACATTGGTTTCCGAGAGACACTCTAATAATTTTTGTTTATAGGCTTCGGCTTCCTTGAGTTTTATGGTCAGGCGGATTTTATCCATTAAAAATTGATTAGCATTATCTGTCAACTTAGGGTCATCGATTTGAATACCCTGCTTCATCCCGTTGAGTTTGATTCTCGTCTGATAATTAGCTGCAAACTGCTCCGGGGATTCATCAGAGTTTATTTGTTCGTCGTGACTGAAATAGGATTCAATTTTTGATGTTTCCGTAACCAAGCGGTCATCTGCGGTATACAAAGTCATAAGGTCTGCATCCGGTTTTACTGCGGCAGCCGTTGAAACAATCTTTTCTTTTTTCTTATCAAGCAGTAATAAAACTTTTCTGCCTTCCGATTGAGCTTCCCACAATCTGTTTTCTTTTGCAAAATCTTTCAGTCGGTGCGGTGCTGCTTGAGATGAAACTTCTTGCAGATTAGTAAAGTCCGCTGAATTTGATTGTGTCATGTTATCCATTATTTTTCTCCTGTTTATGTTGTTTATACAACTAATTCTAACCGTTTTTTTTTTTTTGCAAGAAAAATGCGATTCGTTGGACAAAATTAAATAAATCGATAACACTTTATTAGCGGTTTAACATCTTGACTTTTTTAGTTGTACCTCATGGCAAAAATGCTATAATCCACCCAAATCAAGTTCCACAAGGCACTGCTGAAAAAGGTCTTTAAATGTCCGAGCCAAAATTTGTACACTTACGCGTTCACACCGCCTATTCTTTATCGGAAGGCGCAATTCAGGTGCCGGCGCTGATTCACAAGCTTCATGCCCAGAATGTGGCAGCCGTGGCTGTGACAGATACGGCTAATATGTTCGGCGGCAAGGCTTTTTCAAAATATGCCAAGGACGAGGGCGTCAAGCCGATTATGGGCTGCCAGTTTTATTTCCGTAATCCCGATTCTGATGATGTTTTGAAATCCAAGGGACGGATTGTCGAGCCGGATAAAATCATCTTGCTGGTCATGAATGCCGAAGGCTACGGCAATATTATGAAATTGATGAAAACCGCTTATCTGGACGGCCGTCCTTATGAAAAGCCGCAGATTTGTTTCAAAGATTTGGAAGAACACCACGCCGGGCTGATTATGCTGACCGGCGGTGTCGAAGGGCCGATTGGCCGCCTGCTTTTGGAAAACCGCAAAGCCGAAGCCGAGGAACAATTACAGCATTTCCAAAAGATTTTCGGTGACCGTTTATACATGGAAATCGCCCGTATCGGTTTGGAGAGCGAACACCAGACGGAAGATGCTTTTGTTGATTGGGCTTATCAATATAATATTCCGCTTGTGGCCACCAACGAAGCCTTCTTTTTTGACGCAGATATGTATGAGGCCCATGATGCGCTGGCCTGCATTGCCGCCGGTGAATATGTCGCTAATGAAAACCGCAAAAAGTTTTCGCCCAACAACCGTCTGCGCAGCGAAGCCGAGATGGTCGAGTTGTTCAGCGATTTGCCCGAGGCTGTGCAGAATACGGTTATGATTGCCCGGCGTTGTAATTATCTGTCGGAAAAAGTTGACCCGCTGCTGCCGATTTTTGAATGTCCGGGCGGCAAAACTCAGGACGAGTTTATTACCGAAGAGGCCTATAAAGGCTTAGCCGAACGCATGGAAGCGCATGTCTATTTTGAGGGTATGACCGAAGAACAGAAAAAAGAGATTGATGAAAAATATTATGCGCGCCTTGAATATGAATTAAGCGTCATCAAAAAAATGGGTTTCCCCGGCTATTTCTTAATCGTGTCTGACTTTATCCGCTGGTCGAAAGCCCATGGCGTGCCGGTCGGACCGGGCCGTGGTTCCGGTGCGGGCTCGATTGTGGCCTGGTCTTTGAAAGTAACCGACCTTGATCCGATTAAACTGGATTTGCTGTTCGAGCGTTTTCTGAATCCCGAACGTGTCAATATGCCCGACTTTGACGTCGACTTCTGCCAGGAAAATCGTTATAAAACCATTGAATATGTGCAGAATAAATATGGTTTTGACCATGTGGCGCAGATTATCACCTATGGCAAGCTGCAATCCAAAGCCGTTATCCGCGATGTCGCCCGTGTTCTGCAAATGCCTTATTCTCAGGCAGACAAAATTTCCAAGATGATTCCGCCCGGTGTTCAGGGTAAGAACCCGACGCTGCAGGAGGCGCTGGACCAAGTGCCCGAGCTGGAAGAAATGCGTCAAAACGACCCGCAGATTAACAAGTTGTTTGATATTGCGATGAAGCTGGAGGGCTTGTACCGCCAGTCCGGCGTTCACGCTGCCGGCGTTGTTATCGGCGACCGTCCGCTTGACCAGCTGGTGCCGCTTTATAAAGATCCCAAAGCCGATATGCCGGTCACGCAGTATGATATGAAATATGTTGAAGAAACAGGCCTGATTAAGTTTGACTTTTTAGGTCTGAAAACCCTGACGGTTATTCAGCGTGCCGTTGACTGGATTAAAAAAGAGCAGGGTGTCGATTTGGACGTTGATACGATTCCGCTTGATGACAAGCCGACTTACGAACTGTTGCAGCGCGGCGATACCGCCGCCGTCTTCCAATTTGAATCGGCCGGTATGAAAGACGTGCATAAACAAATCAAGCCTGACCGTTTTGAAGACTTAATCGCTATCGTGTCTTTATATCGTCCGGGCCCGATGGATAATATCCCGACTTATATCAAACGCAAGCACGGCGAAGAAGAAATTACCTACCTGCACCCTGATTTGGCGCCGATTTTGGGCGAGACTTACGGTATTATGGTTTATCAGGAACAGGTTATGAAAATTGCCCAGGTCTTGGGCGGCTACACGCTGGGCGGCGCGGATAAACTCCGTAAAGTCATGGGTAAAAAAATGCGTGATGAAATTCCGAAACAGCGTATTATGTTTACGGAAGGTGCTTTGAAAAACGGTATTGCCGAAGCAACGGCCACGGCGATTTTCGACCAGATGGAAAAATTTGCGTCTTATGGTTTTAACAAATCGCACGCCGCGGCTTATTCGCTGATTTCTTACCGTACCGCTTATTTGAAAGCGCATTATCCGGTTGAGTTCATGACTGCGGTGATGTCGCTGGATATCACCAACCCCGAGAAGCTGTTCTTCTTCAAAGAAGAATGCAAAAAAATCGGGATTGAGGTTTTGAAGCCTGATGTCAATTATTCTTTTGCCGATTTTGCCGTTGAAAAAGGCAAAATCCGCTATGCTTTGGCGGCGATTAAAGGCGTGGGCGCAGCCAGTATGCAGGCCATTGCCGACGAGCGCATAGCTCACGGTCCGTATAAAGATTTGTCTGATTTCATTCACCGGACCGACTTCAAACAAATTAACCGCCGTCAGCTCGAACAGCTGGCCAAAGCGGGTGCTTTCGATTCTCTGGAACCGAACCGCGGCAAAATTTTTGCGAATATCGAAACGATTATTCAGCATATCTATTCGGCAACCGAGCTCAAAACCAGTTCGCAGGCATCTCTGTTCGGAACCGAAGAGCTGCATACCAAAGTCAAACTGGCGGATAAACCGGATTGGCCGGAGCTGGAAAAATTGAAACTCGAGGCCGAGGCCATCGGTTTTTATATTTCAGCCCACCCGCTGGACAGTTATAAGGAAGGTATGGAGCGTTTGGAAGTCAAAAGCGCGGCCGAGGTTTTCAGCGGCATTAAGGTTGGTGATACCATTCGCGCCAAACTGGCCGGCTGTGTCAACTCTTTCCAAAAAAGACTCAGTAAATCCGGCAATAAATATGCTTTTCTTGAGCTTTCGGACGGCACCAGCAATTTTGAGGGGTTGCTTTTTTCTGAGGGACTGGCAAAATACGAAGAAGTGATTAATTCCGGTATGCCGTTGCTGGTCAGTATCGTCATCACCAAAGAAAGCGAAGAAACCAACCCGCGCGTGATGATTAACAGTGTCGAAACTTTGGATCAGGCAATCGCCAATGTTGCCAACGGGCTGATTATTTATATCAACAATGTGGCCGCCGTTCGCCAGATTAAAGAAATTTTGAGCAAAGATAGAAACGGCACAAATAAAATATATATCAAACCAGAACATCCCGAGTGGGATGTTCGTATTGAACTCCCCGGCGGTTTTGCCTTTGTCAATGATATCATCGGCAAAGTCCGTGCGGTTTCGGGGGTAACGACCATAAAGGAAATATAGCGATGTTAGATAAACTTCTGAGTAAATTGCGACAATACTTTTCCGAATGCCCCTGCTTCAAAGAGGGCGGCTGCTTATGCGCCGAAGTTGATCCTGACAAAATCAAACCGGTCAAACTGCCGCTTGTCAAAATGATGTTTGCGCCTTTCAGCCTGCTGCTGGATAACGGTAAAAACTTCTTTATGCTGGCGCTGATTTTTTCTTTGGTTATCAGCATTCTGGCAATGGCCTCCGGGTTCGGATATATGTGCATCTATGCTAAAATTGCTCCCGTTTCGGCTTATTGCAGCGATTCCGGCATTGTGTATCTCATTTATCAATTGGCCAAAGTTTTTCTCTGGTCGCTTTTTGCCGTCAAATGGTGTGAGAGCAGCTTGCTGCGCCAGCCCCTGAACTGGGAATCGCTTGTTAAAGTCGATCGCCGCAGTTTTAAATTAGCCGGCCTTCTGGTGTTGATTATCCTGTTAAACTTTTTGCCGATGATTTCCGGCTGGATTCTTTATATGCGTGTTCCCAATCCCGATTGGCGCATTGAAATCTTGTTCTTTGCCTTTATGTCAATCGGCTTTGTTGTTCCGTTTATTGTCATGCGTTTTTACTCAATTGTGCCTTTTGTGATTTATGGCGAGAAGGTTCCGCCGCTCAAAGAAATCTGGTACAAAACCGTCGGCGATCTTCTGGTCATTTTGCTGAGCCTGTTTTTGATATTTATTGTTGCTGTTTTTGTCATCGGCAATCTCTACAGCAATTTCCAAACCGTTGCCGCCGGCAGCAGCTTTTACATAAATTTTGCTTCAGAGTTTATTTATAACTTGATTGTATTGTTTATTTTCACGGTGGTTATTAACAATTTCTGCCTGCAGCAGCAGTTTTTGTTCAGCGATAACGGAGAAACAAAAGATGAGCGAAAATAAGCCGGTTATTATCCTGCCGTTTTGGGAAACAATCCGCCGCAGTTTCAGCTATATTTTAACCAATTTTAATGCGCTGGTTAAGGCAAGCGCCGCTTGGTTTGTCCTGTTGCTGGCGTTTGATATGGTCACAAACTTTCCGTCCCTGTGCAGCCTGAATGCCGCGATTTGCAACGGCGGCTGGGCACAGAATGTGTCTTTGGTGGCTTTGACCGTTTCGGCCATTGCCGTCATCATCTCCTATATCCGCCATATCGTGCTGCATACGGATAATTCCGGTTATTGGAACTTGAACTTCGGCAAAAGAGAACTCCGCTACATCGGCGCTGCTTTTGTCTTTATGTTCATTATCGCGGTGCCATCTTTCATCTATGGTTTTGTGGCCGGTTTCATCGGGGCAGTAATGGGAATGGATAAAATCATTTTTACGCAGATTTTCTTTCTCGGCCTGCTGGTCATGTTGATTTTCTGCGCGCGCTTTTATCTGGTCTTTCCTGCTGTGGCATTAGACAACCGCGAAGTCGGTTTCAAAAAATCTTTCAGCATGACAAAAGGCAATACCAATAAAATCTTTTGGGGCCAGATGGTTATTATGCTGCCGGTTTTTGCCGCTTTGCTGATTTTATCGGTTTTGTTCCGTGCGATCGGTTCTGACAGCTATGTCGTCAAAATGCTGTTTGCTTTTCTGATGTTGTCCGTGTCATTTTTGGACGCCGGACTGAAAGCGGCTTATTTTGCCCATATCTATCAATACTTTATGTATTTTGCGCAAAAGCAGGAAGAAAAAATCTCAGAAGCCGTGCCGGAATAAAAAAAGCCCCGTTCAAGACGGGGTACTTTTTTATATTTTGCTGATCATCGTATTGATGATATCCAGCTTGTAATAAGCTTTGTTAAGACTGTTTTCCGGATAATGCTCCTCGACATCAAGGGCAAAAACTGCCGCCTGGTTGATTAAGAAGTCACGGCCGGTGTTAATTTCTTTAGCCTTGCGAACCAGGAGCTGCTGATATTCCTGCGCATCTTTGACGGAAGCGCCGAGCAGGCCGCCGCGCTGGGCATAAAGCTTGCTGTATTCAAAAATGGTATAAACAATCGTCAGCAGAACCAAAACAGTCAGCGGGCTGACAATCGCCAGCATAATAAACATGGTTGCCAGTAGAGAAATAACCGCTGTTGTTTTTGCCAGCCACTTTTTCCATTTGGCGTGAAAACTTATTTTCAAAACCCACAGGCAAATGGCAAAAACAGCCGTTCCGCCAAGCATAAAGATAAAATTATACCAGATATCATGGCTGAGGGCGGCAATGAAAAATTCTGAAATCAGCAGCATGCCGACGCTGAACAATAAATAGCCGATATTCAGCTTCAGGCTCAGAAGATTAACTCTTTTATGCGCGGCCTTGTCAATGATAGCCATGGCGCGTTTGATTTTCAGGCTTGAATAAGAATTGATGTTCAAAATCGCTTCATGGCCGGTAAACAAATGGCCGATAGCGCGGCGCTCATCTTTGCTGAGAGACTTCAAATCATCGGTCTTTTTGACCAGCAGGACATTATTGTCATTTTCTTCAATATCGATAATATTCTTGCGGTACAGGTCAAGCAGAAAGGCGCCGAAAGACTTTTTGTCAATCAGACCCTTGGCCAGATAGCGCAAAATCGGGGCTTCTTTATGCATACCGCTGATTTTATGATTGCGGTTGCGGCGGATATACTGCCATGAGAAAAAGTATGAGGCGGCAATGGCAATCAATCCCAAAACCGAGAAAATAATGTCGCCGTAACTATTAATGAAGCGCAGAAACTTTTTTGTTAATGTAATGTTGGAAACCGCACCTTTGGGAATGGAAACAATCATTTGCATCGCCTGACCGATAAACAGCGGCGTCTGCGACACAAAGCCGAGAATATTATCTTCTTCCTGAGAGATGATAACCGCGTCTTCATTCCACATGCCGGGGTAGCCGGACAGAGCCGACTGGCCGAGCTGTTTGGTTGACGGCGGCATAATAACCACGGCGCCGGCACGGGCAATCACCAGATTCCACACGCTGCCGGTCAGATTCCAGTAAAATTCATCAAACTCGTCATATTGGAACAACTGGTTGTCGAGCGTATAGCGGAATTGATATTCATAAATGCCGGGCGCCAGTTCGGATTTCTGTGCCGGCTCTAAAAAAAAGTAATTATTACGATCAACGATTTTATAGGGAACAGATGTTTCGTTGATTGAAACATCCAAAAGGTTTAAATCCACTTTCTGGCGTTCGCCCTGACGGGTATAAACATATCTCGGAAAAGCGCGGATAATGCCGTTCTTGAGTTTTTCGCCGTTGGCAACCGCAATAATGGTGTCTGTTACCTGAATCAGACCGTCAGGCAGCAAGTCGATTCTCGAGAAAAAATAAGGAATATGTTCTTTGGCCGGAACCAGTGTTTTGTCATAGTTCGGCGGCAGCTCAACGTCAATCACGTCAATATTGGCTTTTTTCCATTCTTCACGCTGATAAGCTTCCCACATCTGCCGCTGCTGGACAGCGTCGGCGGCACCGGGCTGCATACCTGTCGGCGAACCTTGCTGCTCGGTATAAATAGGAGCGGTTGGGCGCGGCTTGCTGGTATCAACCAGCTTGCTCATGGCATTGTCATAAATTCGTTCAAAGGTACTTTTCTTGGCCTGTTTTTCCATCTCCAGCTGTTCGGGCGTTTTCTGAACATTGATTGCGCCGTCGCCGCCGATGCCTTCGTCTCCCTCAAGCGTTGTTTTCACAACTTTGCGCAGACGGTCCTTCAGATAAGCACTCATCTGCTCTTCGTTCATCTGTTTCAGACGGGCTTTTTCTTCCAAAACTTCTTTGGAAAGTTTGAGATTGTTCTGGTTATCTTTTTTAGCGCTGTCAATGTTCGAAACCGACCTTGTGGCGGCATTCGGCAAAGCCGGATAAAGGCAGATAACGCTGAAACATATTGCAAGAAAAAGTTTTCTCATAAAAACACACTTCGCTGTTAACAAAAATTATATAACTGTCTCTTATACACATCTGACGCTGCCGACGACTAGT
>URWU01000004.1 GCA_900551585.1 uncultured Alphaproteobacteria bacterium
TTTTGAGCGAAGAAGTTGAGCTGCCCGCCGCTGCCAAGGCTGCCAAAAAAGAAGCCAAAGGCAAAGCTGCTAATTCTAATAAAAAAGCTAAGAAATAGAAGGCATAAAATATGTATAAACTGTCAAAATCACTGATTATGGTCATTATCGGGGTATGCCTGCTCGGCATATTCTTTTCAATCCCGAATCTGGTGCCCAACAAAGATAATCTGCCCAAATGGTGGCAGCCGGTTAATCTGGGCTTAGACTTACAGGGCGGTTCAAACCTGCTTTTGGAAGTCAAAGTCGACGATGTCATCAAAGAAAGAATGGGCTCCGTTGAAGATTCAGTCCGCCAGGCTCTGCGCGAAAACAAAATCCGCTATCAGAACCTGCGTGCCGGAGAAAAAGAAGTTACCGTTAAAATCGATAACCTCAACTCCCGCAACAAAGCAATGTCCGCTTTCCGCAAAATCGACACGGATTTGAACGTTGAAGAAGGCGAAGACGGTACCATCAAAATCAGCTATACCGATGTTGCTTTGAACAAACTTAAAATCAAAATCGTTGAACAGTCGATTGAAATCGTCCGCCGCCGTATTGATGAGCTCGGTACCAAAGAGCCGGTCATTCAACGTCAGGGCAATGATCGAATCGTTGTTCAGCTGCCGGGTCTGCAAAACCCCGAATATGTTAAAACCCTGCTCGGCAAGACAGCAAAAATGTCTTTCCATTTGGTTGATTCCAACACCACAGCCGCAGACGCGCGCCGCGGCAAGTTGTCAAACACCTCCCGTCTGGTTCCGGGCAGCGACGGCGGTTCTTATGTCATCAGCCGCAAACCTGTTGTCGGCGGTGAGAACTTGGTTGACGCACAGCCGGTCTTCCAGGAAGGCGAGCCGGTGGTCAGTTTCAAATTCAACTCTATCGGCGGCAAAAAGTTCGGCGAAGCCACCAAAAACAATGTCGGCGAAAGACTGGCGATTGTTTTGGATAATGAAGTTATTTCCGCTCCGACCATTCAGGGCGCCATTTTAGGCGGTTCCGGCGTTATTACCGGCAGCTTTACCGTTAAATCGGCCAATGATTTGGCTCTGCTGTTGCGTTCCGGTGCTCTGCCTGCTCCTCTGGAAGTTTTGGAAGAGAGAACCGTCGGTGCCGGTCTCGGTACTGACTCGATTACTGCCGGCGCGATTGCCTGCGTTATCGGTCTGGCCGCGGTTATTATCTTTATGATTGCCGCTTACGGCCTGTTCGGCGTTTTCACCACTTTAGCAGTGTTCATGAACCTGTTCCTGCTTTTGGGAATTTTGAGCGTCATGGGCGCAACCTTAACCCTGCCCGGTATTGCCGGTGTTATCCTGACTGTCGGCATGGCAGTTGACGCCAATGTTCTGATTTTTGAGCGCATGCGCGAAGAAGTCAAACTCGGACGTTCAACCAAAGACGCCGCCGAAGCCGGTTTCCGCGAAGCCTGGGCAACGATTTTGGACTCTAACCTCACGACTTTGGTCGCCGCATTTGTGCTGTTTTACTTCGGCACCGGCCCGGTCAGAGGCTTTGCCGTTACTCTGACCATCGGTATTTTAACTTCGATGTTCACTTCGGTTACCGTTACCAGAGTTATTATCGCGACTTGGATTGAGCGCTATAAGCCCACCAAATTGCCAATCTAAGCAGAAGGAATATTTAAAATGAAAATTTTTAGTTGGATTACTAAAGACACAAATATCAATTTCATGGGCGCCAGAAAATGGACTTATGCCATTTCCGGACTGAGCATGATTTTGGCTGTCTTCTTTATTCTCACCCAAAGCTTTAACTACGGAATTGATTTTTCCGGCGGTATTTTGATGGAGATTAAAGATGATCAGGTAATTAACCTCGATACCCTGCGTAAAGAACTAGATCACATGGATATCGGCGAAATCAATATCCAGACTATCGGTGATTCCGGTCAGGAAGTGATGATTCGCGCCCAGGCACAAATGCTTGATGAAAAAGAGCAGATGAAAGCTGTCAACGAAATCAAAAAGATTTTGGGTACAGATGTTGAAATCCGCAAAGTTGAGCTGGTCGGCCCGCAAGTCGGTGACGAACTCAAACGCGACGGTGTTTTGGCTTCGGTGATTGCCGTTCTCGGTATCACCCTTTATGTCTGGTTCCGTTTTGAATGGCAGTTTGCTTTAGGCGCCATGATTGGCCTGCTGCACGATATTCTGGTTACCGTCGGTTTATTGTCGCTGTTCCAGATTGATTTCAGCCTGACAACTGTGGCCGCCATTCTGACGCTGGCCGGTTATTCGGTCAATGACACGGTGGTCACCTATGACCGTATCAGAGAAAATCTGCGCAAGTATAAAACCATGCCGCAGGTTCAGCTCCTGAACAAAAGTATTAATGATATTTTCTCCAGAACATTGCTGACCGGTTTCACCACCCTGCTCGCCTCTCTGGCGCTGTTGATTTGGGGCGGCGACGCATTGCGCAGCTTTTCGTTCACGCTGGTTTGGGGTATTTTAATCGGTACTTATTCTTCAATTTACGTTTCAACCGTTATTTTAGACTGGTTTGATTTACGCAAATCCATGGAGAATAAAGACAAAGATCTAAACCCGTTCGGAAATGTCGGTTAAGAAAACAAAAAGTCCCCTGAAAATTCAGGGGACTTTTTTTATAACCGGCAACCCAAAACAAGCCGCCGCAAACACAAAATTTATCCTGAATTAACAATAATATAGACAAAAGTTTTATTAAACTTCTCTTAACCAATTTTTGCTATGATTTGAACAGTTAAAAATTGTGCTTTAGATATTGCAAATTGAAATTTTGTATGCTACATAATTGGTACGGAATAAAGATAGGATGTTATATCGATGATTATTGATAGTAACAATAAAAAGCAGAAGAGCATTTTGACCAACAAATGCTTTTATCAGACGACGGCACAAATAATGCGTGACTTTGAAGACAAGGGTTACGCAAACTCTGCTGATGAAACTGCAAAAGTCATTTCCGCCTATCATCAGATTGTCAAAAGAAAAGTCCGCAACAACTTCAATCCCGATTATAATGCGGCTTTCCGCCGGATTGACAGCGCAATCGACAGTCTGGCCAACAAAGTCTTTTATGATTGTGATAAAAAAAGTCACGATTATGCTTACCGTTCCTTTGAAGAATTTGACCATATCAACGCTATTGTTACCCGTCAGAGAGTTAAAAAAGGCATTTCCTAATCGGTTTTCGCTTTTCTGTTGTTGTTTCCGCTGTTTCAGCGGTGTTTTTTTATGTGCAAATTGTTAATCTTTATAAATCTAGATTGAACTTCGGATACTTTTGCGTTATTGCTATGGGTATTACTGATTTAAACTAATTTAAGGAATTGATTGATGAAAAATATTTCACTAATCGGCTGCGGCCGCTGGGGTACTTTTTTAGGTTGGTATGCCGCTAATTATTGCAAAACCAACATCAGCGGAACCGATATGTATGATATTCCCACATCGCCTAATTTTATTGAACTGCGCGACACCCGCAAAAATCCTTATTTAACCCTGACAGATAATATGTTTCTGCATGATAATCTTGAAGATGTTTTGAAAAATGACACGATTATCATCTCTATCGGCTGCCAATATTTCCGCGGCTTGTGCAAACAGCTGAACGGCTTTGACCTCACCGGAAAAACTTTCCTGCTGGCGATGAAAGGCCTGGAAGAGCCCAGCGCCAAAATCATGCATGATATTATGAAAGAAGAAATCGCCCAAAATATTCATATTGCCGTTCTTGCCGGTCCCGGCCATGTTCAGGACTATATGAAGGGTGTGCCGTCCTGCGCCGTCATTGACAGCTATGACGAAAAAACCAAAGACTATCTGATTAAGCTTCTGCAAAGCGACCTCATTCGTTTTTATTACGGTTCCGACCTCATCGGCAACCAAATCGGCGCCGCCCTCAAAAATGTTATCGGCCTGGCAGCCGGTATTCTTGACGGTCTGGAGTGGCACGGTCTTAAAGGTGCTTTGATGGCTCGCGCCCCGATTGAAGTCGGCCGCTTTATCAACCATTTTCACGGCAACCCGCACACGGCTTATGGCCTGGCTCATCTCGGCGATTATGAAGCCACTCTTTTTTCTCCGCACAGTCACAACCGCACTTATGGCGAAAAATTTGCCCGCGGTGAAGATTTCGGCAAACTGGCAGAAGGCGTTCCGACCCTTAAAGCCGTTAAAATCATTGCCGATAAAGAGGGAATCGATATGCCGATTTGTCAGGCGCTGTATAAAGCTATCTACGAAAAAGCCGACATCAAATCGACAATCAAAGATATGTTCAGCCGTGATTTGAAACAGGAGTTTACCCACATCTGCTAGTCGGGGACGCCCGACGGCGCAGGCAAGCGCCTGAGGCATGGGTTAGCTGACGCACCGCCTCCGCTGTCGGCACAGAATCTTGTCGCTCAGCGCTGTCGTCATTCTGACACTGAGCATAGCGAAGTGGAAGAATCCAGTCAAATAATGTAGCCTTATTCTTCTGGATCCTCACGCGAATATTGACCTCAACAGACTGGCGCTGTTGTCCTGCGGAGCGGCCAATAAAGCGCAGGATGACACTCCTGCGTCAATGCAAAACATTGACAAGATTTCTCTGAACACAGGGTGACACTCCCGTATATCGTTGTCAGAGTATGACTGTTTTTTTAATTGCAAATTAAGTTTTGTTCTCTAGAATGAGTCTCGCAGTTCAGAGATGGGCTGTGGTGTCTTCAAACATCTTCATAACAATATCCACTTCTGGTGGAGTATTGGGAAATAAGTGTGCCTGCACAACGAATAACCATGACTGTGTTATGACAGTTTGAAGCTCCACCGCCTTGGGTTTTCCCCGGGCGGTTTTGTTTTAACAGTAACAAAAGAGCAGCGCGGGACGTAAGGCACTTTAAACCGAAGCCTCAGGCGCTGCCTGTAAAACAGGAGCTGAAAGTATGATTATTGAAAAAATAGAATCCCGTGCCGTAAGACGGGTTATCGGGGAAGAATTATGGCGGGTTCGCCGCTTGCGCAATCTCTCGCTTTCCCAATTATCAAAGCAAATCGGATTTCCGGTCAATGTCTTGGACAAGGCCGAGCAAGGGCGCGGCGTTCCGGTTTATATTTTGATTAAGCTTTTGATATTTTATAAGCGAAAAATTTTAGTCGAATTGGTTGATTAAACAATTATAAAAAAGCCTCCCTTTGGGGAGGCTTAATTTTTATTTTGCCGTAATCGACAATGTGTTTAATTTCGGTTTCTGATGAGTGAGAATGCTGATAACTTTTACCAGTTCGTCTTTCATCTCATTACGGGTGACAACAATGTCAACCATGCCGTGCTCTTTCAAATATTCGGCACGCTGGAAACCCTCAGGCAGTTTTTCGCGAATGGTCTGTTCAATAACGCGGGCGCCGGCAAAACCAATCATGCAGCCTTTTTCGGCAATATGAACATCACCCAGCATAGCAAAAGAAGCCGAAACGCCGCCGGTGGTCGGGTCTGTCAAAACAGAGATAAACGGCAGGCCTTTTTCTTTAACCATATTAACCGCAGCCGTGGTTCTGGCCATTTGCATTAAAGACAGCATGCCTTCCTGCATACGTGCGCCGCCGGAAGCGGTTACGGTAATCAGCGGGCAATTATTCTTCATGGCAACTTCAGCCGCCTTGACAATGCCTTCGCCGACAGCCATACCCATTGAACCGCCCATAAAAGAGAAATCCATGGCCGCAATCACACAGGTAATGCCGCCGATTTCGCCCTGAGCGACTTTGATGGCGTCATCTTCGCCGGTTGATTTGCGATATGCTTTCAAACGGTCGGTATATTTTTTGGAATCCTTAAAGCTCAAAGGATCTTCTTTGAGTTTCGGCAGAGCAATTTCTTTATATTCGCCGTTGTCGAACAACAATTCCAAACGTTTTTTGGTGGCCAGACGCAGATGGTGGTCGCATTTGGTGCAAACGTAGTTGCTTTTATCCAGTTCTTTGGTGAACAACATCTGACCGCAGTTCGGACATTTGGTCCAGAGATTGTCGGCAATCTCTTTGGCGGTAATCTTTTTCACTTTGGGTCTAACAAAGTCGGTAAGCCAGTTCATTTTATATCCTTTATAAGGTTACAACAGATACTCAACACAAAGCGTTATTGGTCTTTTTTATTGCGCTTGAACCAAGCGGCAATTCTTTGTTTGAGCGGAGGTTTGGGCAAAGCTGCCTTTTCTTCTTTCAGCGTTGAGATATTCTCATGCAGGCCTTCAACCTCTTTAGCCAGTTTTTGCTGCTCTTTGCTCAGTTTCTTGTTTTGTTTTTTCTGGTGGCGCAGTTGCTTGCGCAGCGGCGCATAACCAATCCAGGAATCGATTTTGGCCCAGATGAAACCAACAACAATGAAAAAGACAATCGCAACACTTAAGGAAACCGTCACTTCGATATAAAAAGGCCACAGATTAAAAGTTGCCAAGTCGTTATTTACAAAGGCAAAAACCAAAACGACAGCCAAAACAATCAATCTAATCAGCGCTTTTATGAAACCCATGAGCGGAACCCCTTTCTATGATTTCAGATTATTGACTCGAACTAAAGTTAATTTAGCTATTCTTATTCAATAATTCAAACAATTGCTTACCGGTTTTGAAGTGCGGAATGTTACGCTCTTCAACTTTTACCTGCTCGCCGGTTCTGGGATTTTTAGCAACACGCGGTGTGCGCTGACGAACCGAAAAAGCACCAAAGCCGCGGAATTCAACGCGATCGCCATTGGCCAGAGAGTTGATGATTTTATCAAAAACAACGGCAACAATGCGCTCAACGTCTTTAACCATCAGATGGGGATTTTTGTTAGCAATTTTTTCAATTAATTCAGATCTAGTCACTTTTACCTCTTTTAACAATTATTTAATTATTTATTTTTCACACTAAACTAGCGTTTTTTCTTTTATAAATCAATATCGCATTTACAAAAAAATAAAAATCTTATTTCCATTCTATCCAAAGCTTTGTCAATCATTGGCAATTTTATGTTCCAAAGAGAGCTGATGTTCGCCTTCGCCAAGCTGAAAATCTTCAATTTTCTGAATGCGTTTGGAAATTTTGCCAGATGATACTTTAATTTCGTTAATATCGCGCGAAGCCATATCAAAATGTTTGGATAAATTTTCAATGCGGTCGTCAAGACGGCCGATATCATCAACCAAAATGCCGACTTCTTTCTGTATGACGCCGGCCTGTTCACGCATTGAAGCGTCTTTCAGAATGGCGCGAACGGTGTTCAAAGTCGCCATCAGCGTCGTCGGCGAGACAATCCAGACTTTTGAACGGTAAGAAACCTCGACCACATCGCAGAAGTTGGCGTGCAGTTCGGCATAAATCGCCTCACTCGGCAAAAACATCAGGGCCGACTCAGCTGTTTCTCCGGTGATGATATATTTTTCGGAAATATCTTTGATATGTTTCAAAACCGAGGCGCGGAAAAATCTTTCGGCCTCGACTTTTTCACGGTCGGTGGCGGCATTGCGCAACGCCTGATAGCTTTCCAAAGGAAATTTGGCGTCGATGACAATGGTTCCCGGCGGGTTCGGCAGTTTCAAGACACAATCGGCACGTTTGGTATTGCCCATAACGACCTGAAATTCATAAGCCGACGGCGGCAGAATCGATTTAACCAAATCATTCAGCTGGATTTCGCCGAAAGCGCCGCGCGCCTGTTTGTTTGACAAGACTTCCTGCAGGGAAACAACCTGTTCCGACAAAGAAGAAATTTTTTGCTGGGCAACATCGATTTTAGCCAGACGCTCACGCAAATCATGCAGCGTCTCGGTGGTTTTGGTTGTTGACTGCTGCAGTCCTTCTCCGACACTTTTGGTCACGGCCAGAAGTTTTTCATCCATAATCTTCAAGACGGCAAGTTTCTGCTCGTTGATTGCTTCGGAAATGCGGGTCTGTTCCTGACGATTGATTTCAGAAACCTGAGCCAGACGTCCGGCCAGTTCGGCCTGTCCGCGCAACAGGGTTTCGCCGAAACGGTCAAGTTCTTTATTATTTTTTCGAAATATAAAATAGCAGAGATTGCCGAGCAGCAACAAAGCCACTACGGCAATCAGAGCGATTTCGATATAAAATCTATTTTCGAGTATGTTCGTCAAGATTACGTCCTATTTTCAAGAACTTTTCGGTGCGCTGTTTTTTAAGCTCATCTCCGCTCAAAGGCAGCAAATCTTTCAAATTTTTCAAGATAAAATCACCGACGCGTTCAATAATACGCTGCGGATCGCGATGAGCGCCGCCCAGAGGTTCGGGGATAATTTCATCGATAATGCCGAGTTTTTTCAAATCCTGCGCCGTCAGCTTCAAAGCTTCGGTTGCTTCTTTGACCTTGTCGCTTGAGCGCCACAGAATGGAAGCGCAGCCTTCCGGAGAAATGACCGAATAAATAGAATGTTCCAACATCAAAACACGGTTGGCCGTGGCAATGGCAATCGCACCGCCGGAACCGCCTTCGCCGATAACAACGGAAATAACCGGAACGCGGATTTGCAGGCTTTTTTGAATTGAAGAAGCAATGGCTTCGGCCTGACCGCGGGCTTCTGCTTCAATACCGGGGAATGCACCGGCCGTATCAACCAGACAGATAACCGGCAGATTGAACTTGTCAGCCAATTCCATCAGGCGCTGAGCCTTGCGGTAGCCTTCGGGTTTGGCCATACCGAAGTTGTATTTGACGCGGGTTTCCAAATCATGGCCTTTTTCCTGTCCCAAAACGACAACGGAAATATTCTTAAAGCGGCCGATACCGCCGACCATTGCTTCATCATCAGCAAACAGGCGGTCACCGCATAACGGCGTAAAATCTTCAATCAGAGCGTGAACATAATCCAGGCAGTGCGGACGGTCAGGATGGCGGGCAACCTGAGATTTTTCCCAAGGGCTAAGGTTGGAATAAGATGACTTAACCTGTCTTTCTAACTTCTGCTGCAAACGGCTAACCTCCTGAGAAATATCAACATCCTGCCCTTGAGCCAGATGTTTTAAAGACTCAATTTTGGCTTCAATTTCAACAATATTTTTTTCAAAATCAAGAACCAATGTACTGTTATTATTCATTCAACTTCTCTTAAAATTGTTTAAACCTGTGGAGTTGATACCACATTTTTTTTAATCTTTCGACTCTTATTTTGAGATATTGTGTAAATTTTAATTGAAATATCACGCAAATATACTAGTATATGTACAATTATTTGAGTTGTGTACCGGTTGACGGACTTACTGTAGAGGAGCTCAGCGTGCTTGCATT
This sequence comes from uncultured Alphaproteobacteria bacterium, assembly GCA_900551585.1. GTDB lineage: Bacteria > Pseudomonadota > Alphaproteobacteria > RF32 > CAG-239 > CAJLXD01. Next base: position 9,304 of record URWU01000004.1, read on the forward strand.
TTCTTTTTTCGCCGCCATTTTTTCCAGCCTGCTCTGGCTAATATATTCTCTGGCTTATATAAGTGACAACACTGTCGGTATCAAATTCAGCGCTTTGGGAATCGTTGACATCTCTATTTATACCGCTCTGGTGGTTCTGCCGATTTTGGTTTTGTGGCTGGTTTTCGGCTATATCAGTCAGTATTTGAACCTGCGCAATCTCAATCGCAATTTATTCCAGCTTTTCAAACAAATGAAAAAAAATCAGGACTACACCGACCTGATTGCGCGGATTATGCTGGAATCCGAGCAGCAGATTAAAGACGGCTTTATCCTCAACCGGATTGATATTTTAATTGCCGATATGAATGAGCTGATTGCCGAAATGATTTCGCGCGCCGCCCTCGCTTCGCACGAACAAATCGAAACCCTGTGGAGCAAAGTCCGCAACGGCGGCAAATGGGCGCTCGGTAAAGTGATTATCGAAATCAGCCAGAATCAGCCTAATTTTCAAATGCGTATTTATGAAAAATCGCAGCGTGATTTGGTTTTGGCCGGCACAATTCTTGAATTCTGCGCCCGTTACCAGAATATTCTTGCCCTGCTGGAAAAACATGACAAAGAACGCGTTTTCCTCAATGTGGTTGAAACCGGCGTCTTTGGCAAAGTTTATTCGATTTTGGCACCGATTGCCGATGAAATCCGCCGCCATCGCGATATCGGCTCCATGAATGACAAAGAAGAAGTCAGCGAATTTCGGGCGCCTGAGCGCGACAGACAACCGGCGCGTCCGGTTCCGTCCTATCAACCGCGGCAGGAAGAAAAAAAGAATCCGTTGATGGCCGGGATTTCCAAGCTTGGCTCCATTCTCAAAAAAGACAAACAGCCGTCGCGCAATGAAACGGTTGCCGCCCGTGAAAGAGACCCTTTCTCAATGGCTTTGGAGCGCAGTTTCGGAACAGATGACGAGCCGGAACTGACAGCTCATCCGGAACCGAGATTTGAAATCTCCGAGCCCATGTTGGAAACGGCCGAAGAAGAGCCGCAGCTGCGGGTTGAAGCTCCCGAACCGCGCTTTGACGAGCCGCGATTTGATTCCGGAGACACTCAGGAAGACGCTGCGCCGGAAATTGTCCTGCCGCAGCAAGATGAGCCTGTTATTGAAGATGAAAGAGCCGAGATTGTTATCGGCCACCAAGAAGAAGAAAAAAACATTCCGCCGCTGATTATCCGCGAGGAAAGCCGCCCGGAACCTAAAATCGAACCCAAGGTTGAACCGAAAGATGAAGAAGCGCCGATTACTTCCACACAAAAAACTTTGAACGAACTGCGCAAAGAATGGGAAGATATGCGCCGCTCATCACAAGAGCCGGAGCCTAAAGAAGCGGCCAAAAACGAGGATTATACTTATCCTTTCGGAGGGTGGACTGACGAAAGCAATTATCATAAGTAAGAAATTTTGCATTCTGCTGGGTTTGCTCGGGCTGCTGTTTTTCAGCGGTAATGTTGCGGCTGCCCCAAAAATCAGCAACAGTCTGGCTCTCTACGGCCAGCCGAAATACAGTTCTGATTTCAAACATTTTGATTATGCCGACCCCAAAGCCGCCAAAGGCGGACGCGTCGTGATGCCCGCTTACGGTTCTTATGACAGTTTTAATCCGTTTATTTTCAAAGGTTATCCGGCGGCTGAAGCCGTGGCGCTGACTTTTGACTCTCTCGGCGTGGTTCCGGTTGATGATTATTCTACCGTTTATCCGCTGATTGCCAAACAGTTTGAGCAGCCAGACGATCAGTCTTTTATCGGTTTTATTTTAGATGAAAGAGCCAAATTTGCCGACGGCAGCCCGGTCACGGCCGATGATGTGATTTTCAGCTATCAGGCTCTGGTTGAAAAAGGCTCGCCGCTTTACAAGGTTTATTATGCCGATGTTGAAAAGGTGGAGAAAGTTTCGCCGCGCCATGTGCGTTTTTATTTCAAAAAAGGCACATCCAACAAAGAACTGCCGCTGATTTTGTCGCAGATTATGATTTATTCCGCCAAAGACTGGAAGGGCAAAGATTTTGCCAAACCGTCCCTGACGCCGCCTCTGACCAGCGGCCCTTACAAAATCAGCAAATTCGAACCGGGAAAATATGTGGTTTTAAAACGCAATCCTGATTACTGGGCGCAAAATCTGCCGAGCCGCAAAGGCTTTTTTAATTTTGACGAAGTGCGGTTTGATTATTATCAGGACACGACCGTTACGCTGCAGGCGCTGTTTGCCGGTAATATTGACATGCGCGAAGAATATATTTCTAAAATCTGGGTGACAGGTTATGACAATGATATGGTCAAAAAAGGCAAAGTCATCAAAGAAAATCTAGCTCATAACCAAACGGCGATTTTGCAGAATTTTGCTTTCAATATCCGCCGGCCGCAGTTTCAGGACAAGCGCGTGCGTCAGGCTATCGGACTGGCTTTCAACTTTGAATGGGCAAATGAAAAACTGTTTTATAACCAGTATGAACGGCTCGACAGTTATTATACCAACAGCGACATGGCCGCAAGCGGCAAACCGCAGGGCAAAGAGCTGCAAATCTTAAATCAGTTCAAAGACAAACTGGCGCCGGAAGTTTTCGGTGAGGTTCCGGTGCAGCCGCAATTTAACAATTATGAAGACAGCCGCAAAAATCTGCGCGCCGCGGTCAAACTCCTCAAAGAAGCCGGATATGATTTTGTTGACGGCAAAATGACCAATCAGCAAAGCGGACAACCGCTGCAATTTGAGATTTTAAGCAACACCGCGAACGGTAACACATTCACGCGGGTTATGCTGCCATTTTTGAAGAATCTGGAAAAAATCGGCATTAAAGCCAGTTTCCGTAATCTGGAAGTTAATATTTTCAAAAACCGGCTTGATAATTTTGACTTTGATATGGCGATTATTTCTTTTCCGATGAGCCAAATGCCGGGCAATGAACAAAAAGAAATGTGGGGGTCGCAATCAGCCGACGCCAAAGGCAGTTATAACCTTATCGGCATTAAAAACCCGGTTGTTGACAGCCTGCTTAATCAAGTTGTTCAGGCACATGACAAAGAAACATATATTGCTTCCCTCAAGGCTCTTGACCGCGTGTTGCGCCATGAATATTATATGATTCCTCAGTGGTACGCACCTTATAAAAGGGTGGCTTACCGCAACAAATTTTCTCATCCGCAGACGGATTTGAAAGTCGGTTTTCAGCCTTTTACCTGGTGGCTGGAACCCTCCGAGACAATAACCGGTGACAAGTGATAAGTAACAAGAGAGAAAAATGAGAAACTATATCCTGAAAAGAATTTTGCTTATCCCTTTAACGCTGCTGGGAATTTTGTTTATCAATTTTTTGATTGTGCAGCTGGCGCCCGGCGGCCCGGTTGAGCATACTTTGGCAAAATACCGCGGCATGAATGTCAACGCCACATCGCAGATTTCCGGCTCAGCGCAGATGCATCTGGACAGCAGCAGTACTTATCAGGGCTCGCAGGGTGTTCCCGAAGACTTGGTCAAAGAATTGGAAAAACAGTTCGGTTTTGACAAACCGGCGCATGTCCGCTTTTGGAAAATGCTCAAAGATTATGCCGTTTTCGACTTCGGCAAAAGTTTTTATCAGGACAAAAGCGTTTTGCAGTTGATTAAAGAACGCATGCCGGTTTCAGTCTCGCTCGGTTTGTGGTCAACGCTGATTATTTATCTGATTGCCATTCCGCTCGGTATCAAAAAAGCCGTGAGCGACGGCAGCAATTTTGATGTCTGGAGCTCTTTTGCCGTCATTATCGGCTCGGCTATTCCGGTGTTTTTATTCGCAGTATTTTTGATTGTATTTTTTGCCGGCGGTACTTATCTGCAATGGTTTCCGCTGCGCGGCCTGACCTCCGACAACTGGGAAGAACTTTCTTTCGGCGCCAAAATTCTCGATTATTTCTGGCATATCACCCTGCCGGTGACGGCTATGGTTATCGGGGGTTTTGCTTCTTTGACCATGCTGACCAAAAACTCGTTTCTTGATGAAATCAACAAGCAGTATGTTTTGACCGCCAAAGCCAAAGGCCTGAGCCAGAACCAGATTTTATACGGCCATGTTTTCCGCAATGCCATGCTGATTGTGATTGCCGGTTTTCCGTCAATGCTGATTAAAATGCTGTTCACCGGCGCGCTGCTGATTGAAGTGATTTTTTCGCTTAACGGTATCGGCCTTTTGGGTTACGAGGCGATTATGACCCGCGATTATCCGGTTATTTTCGGTACGCTTTATATCTTTGCCCTGCTCGGTTTAATCCTCAAGCTTATCAGCGATATTACCTATTCTCTGGTTGACCCGCGGATTACTTTTGACAAGCTTTGATTTTTAATTCCTCGAGCAAATGATCGCAGGCAACGGTAATCATCTGATAGACATTTTCAAAACCATGATCTCCGTAATAAGGGTCAGGAACATCAGTTCCGTAAGCCGGAGCATATTCAAGCAGCTTTTTGACCACGGCACGGTCATAGCGCGGGTCGCCGTATGGGCGTTTCTGCTCAAGATTCCAGATATTTTGCGAATCCATGGCCAAAATTAAATCAAACTCGGCAAAGTCATCGGCACAAAGCGGGCGCGAGCGCAAGTGTCTTAAATCGAGCCCGTGGCCGAGCGCGCATTCAACGCTTCTGCCGTCCGGTTCATCACCCTGATGGTAGCTTGATGTTCCGGCCGAATCCACAAAGATATGCTCCTGCAAACCGGCCTCACGGACGATTTTTTGCATATAGCCTTCGGCGGTCGGCGAGCGGCAGATGTTTCCGGTGCAAATGAAAAGAATTTTATACATGGCAAATTTCATTCATCTCTCCTCCCGAGAAGGGAGGAGAGATTGGAAAATGTTAACGGCCTAAGCAGCCATGGGTTTCTTTGGCAAAGTGAACATAACGTTTGTAATATTCTTCCAAAGATTTTTGAACCTGATGATTGACGGTGCCGCGCGGATATTTGCCGTTTTTGTCGGCAACGCCGGCTTTCATTCCGGTCAGAATTTCAATACCGTCATCAACATGGTCTACGGCGTAGATAGCAAACTTGCCTTCATCAACAGCGTTGAGAATATCTTCTCTGAGCATCAAGTCTTTGACATTGGTACGCGGAATAATCACACCCTGAGTACCGGTCAGGCCGCGATGTTTGCAGACATCAAAGAAGCCTTCGACTTTTTCATTAACGCCGCCAATCGGCTGGATTTCGCCAAACTGGTTGATAGAACCGGTTACGGCAATACTTTGTTTAATCGGAATGCCGGTCAGAGCCGAAATCAGGCAGTAATACTCGGTTGAAGAAGCACTATCGCCGTCAACACCGCCGTAAGACTGCTCAAAGACAATTGATGCCGACAAAGACAAAGGCGAGAATTTGGCAAAACGGTTAGCAATCAAACTCTGTAAAATCAACACGCCTTTGGTATGAATCGGACCGGAAAGCTCAATTTCGCGTTCAATGTCAAAGAACTCGCCTTTGCCCATGCGAACCTGCGTGGTAATACGTGCCGGCTTACCAAAACTGTTGCGGGAGAAGTTATAAACGACAAGGCCGTTAATCTGACCGACGCGGGTTCCTTCAACATCCATCAAGATTGTGCCCTCATCAATCTGCTCGAGCATCATCTGTTTGATACGGTCAGAGCGATAAATTTGTGCTTCAATCGCCTGTTCGATATGGTTTTTGCCAATCTGATTGGAGTGAGATTTGCGCGCCCAGTAATCGGCCTCGCGCAGCAGGTCGCCGATAGAGGCAATATGCGCGGTTAGTTTGCGTGAATCTTCAGCCAGGCGCGATGAATATTCAATCACTTTGGCAACGGCCTGACGGTTCAAAGAACGCAGTTTTTTCTTCTTTGACAAAGAACCGATTAATTTGGCATATTCAATTTCGTTTTCATGGGTTCTGTCCATGATGACGCCGAAGTCGGCTTCGACTTTGAAGAAGTCGGCAAAATCCGGGTCACGCTCGGACAAGACTTCATATAACTCGGCGTCGCCGGTCATAATCACTTTAACATCCAGCGGAATCGGTTCCGGGTCGAGAGAAATGGTCGTAAAGCTGGTTTCATCACTCGGTGCCTCAATTTTAATCTGCTTGGAAGCAATCGCGCGTTTTAACGAATCCCAAGAGAAAGGCTGCAACAGAAGCTTACGGGCATCAATCAGCAGAAAACCGCCGTTGGCCTGATGCAGAGCGCCGGATTTAATCAAGGTAAAGTCGGTTAACAAAGCACCATATTGCTGGACACGCTCAACACGGCCGACCAGGTTGCCCTGGGTCGGGTGGTCAAGGTGAATAATCGGCGCACCGGAATCAGGTTCATTTTTAACAACGACATTAACCTTGAACTTGGCAAATTTGTCTTCTTCCGGTTTGTTCATTTTGGAGAAAAGCATGCTCAAAGCGTCTTCGCCGCCCTCGCCGCACTGCGGTTCCGGCGAGGGCATAAATTCTTCGACATTTTCAATAATATATTTTTGAACATTCTTCAAAAATTCCAAAACCTGTTTATGGCCTTTGTGCTTGTTGCGCAAGTCATCAACCGGTTTTTTAATCGAGGTTTTGATGAATTTTTCGCGCATACTGTTGGTTTCTTTGCGCTGTTTTTCTTCCCACTGCGGCAAATCCTGAGCCGAATCTTCGATTTCAGCCTGCATGGCGTTCAAATCATCAATCAGCGATTTCTTTTCTTCTTCCGGCAGTTCGTCAAAAGCTTCGGGGCTTAAAACCTCGCCGTTTTTAACCGGAGCAACAACCAATCCGACCGGCATATGCAGCAAAGAAACGCTTTTGCCTTTGGCTTTTTTCTGAAGAATTTTGATATATTCTTCTTTTTTCTGTTTATATTTTTCGCGGATAATGCTCAACGCCGCCTTGTATTCATCGCTGTCCATGATGTTGGGAATGCTGGAAGACAAATCTTCAATCAGTTTATCGACATCTTTAGAAAAATCGGCAGCGGTTCCGGCCGGAAAATTGATGGCAATCGGGCGGTGCGGCTCGTCAAAATTATAAACATAAGCCCAGTCGTCCGGCGTCGGACGGTTTTGAGCTTCCTGCTTCAAAACTCTTTTCACAAGGCTGGTTTTTCCGGTTCCCTCAGGGCCGAGGCAAAAGAGATTGTAACCTTTTGACTTGATGTTGATACCGATTTCAACTGCGCTCAGAGCGCGATCCTGACCCAATGCCGACAAGCGTTCTTCCAATTCGGCAGTGGTAGAAAAATCAAAGCTTTTGGGATCGCAGCGGGTGTAGAGTTGATCGGATTTGAGTTTTGTAATGGCCATTGTAAAAAAATCCCTATACATGTAAGATTGGTATTGTTATTATCGCTGATTATATAATCTTAAAAACTAACATAGCGTAAAGATTTGATGAAATATTTTGAATATATAGCCCTCGCTGCCTTTTTTATCACTGCCGTTGCCGTCACTTTTTATTTTTGCCGGCAGTTGAAAATTTATCACTTCTACCGCCTTATCCGCAAAGCTTATCTCAAAAAAACAACACCGGACTGCGGTGAGAATTATCTGCCGGCTTATTATCTGCGCCGCATTGCCGCAAAGCTGATTAAAGCCAAGGCCAACCGGCCGCTGGTTTATCTCTGCGCCGCCCGCGGCAAGCCTGCCGTCCGCTGGCTGGAAAAACACAATGACCCGTTTTCGGCATTAATTCTCGAAGCGATTGACAACCAGCGCGCCGCTCTGCCAAAACTTGAAAAACTGGTTAAAAAGCAGCCCGAAAACCGCGAGCTTTTGGCCGAGCTCGGCCTTTTATATTTCCTCAGCGGCGACAAAGCCAAAGTGCGGCTGGTTCTTAACAATATTCCGCCGTCAAAAAAACGCGATTATGCCAAAGCGCGCTTTCATTATCTGCAGGCTTATCAGGATATGGACGACGGCGATATGCTCGGCGCCTCGCAAAACTGTTCTCTGGCGACCAGAATTTTTCATAAACTGCGTTGTGACTATGAAGAAGGGCAAAGTTACCTGCTGATGGGGACCATTTACCGTGTTGCCGTGGTTTCCGATGTGGCGCAAATGATGTTTGACACGGCACTGACCATTTTCAAAAACGCCAACTGCCAACAGGACAGCGCCGCGGTTTACGGTAATCTCGGCATGCTGATGGCCATTCAGAAACGGTTTGAAGAAGCGGCTGATTATTACCGCAAAGCCGAAGAAATATACCGGTCATTAAACCGCCGTCCGGCCTGTGCCGAAATCTATAATCAGCAAGCGCTCCTCAATCTTATGCAGGAGCAGCTTGACGAAGCCGAAACTCTGGCGCAGCAGGCACTGAACATCCACACGCAAAACCAGAATAATCCGGGCATTGCTTTCAGTAAGGAAATTCTCGGCAACATCGCCTGGAACCGCAAAAAATTTCCGCTGGCGACGCAAATGGCTTTTGAAGCCAAAAATCTTTATAAAGAACATCAGAATATGTCGGCTTATTTTGAGAATATGTATCTGATGGCTTTGTCGCTGTTTGAGCAGGATAAGCTGAAAGAAGCGGAAAAAATCCTGCGTGAGATTACCGAAACAGCCAAAAACCAAAGCAGCAATTTTCACACCGCAAACGCCTACAGCCTGCTCGGACTGATTTATCTCAGACAAAACGACCTGCGACGCGCCAAAGGATTGTTTCAGCAATCTCTGGATTTGGAACAGGTCAACAACCGCCTCGGCGGCATTGCTACGGATTATGCCAATATCGGCCTGATTGAATGGCGCAGCGGCAATCTTGAACAAGCCCGAAAAACGCTGCAGACTGCTCTCGACTATGCAGAAGTCAATCAGGAAGAAGACTTAATTGAAATTTTGAAAAAACGGCTGGAGCAGCTGTCAGAGCACTAACTTAATATCAAAGCTTTTGCTCTCGGGCATAAACTTCAGGCGGCGGATTGCCACATTGTCAAAACCCAGCACATTGATTGACGGAACCAGAAAAGGCTTGAAATATTTTTTGCCGTCGCTATATAAAACGCGGTTTTTAACATGAAGACCGGTTTTGAACAGAAAATCCCTAAACAGCGGCGCCCAGGAAGGCAGTTTGAAATCACCAACAATAACGACCGGCTCGTCCTGATCATCAACAAACTGCGCCAGATTATTAAACGCCGTTGCCAGTTCATTAGCCGGCGCTTTTGAAAAATCGAGGTTCACAAGCGTAATAACCTGGTCATATTTTTCAAAGCTCATAAAGGAAGCCTGAATATGCGGGCTTAAATCGATTTTACCGGTACGGCGGATTAAAACCTCTTTGGCATTCAGAATATTTTCATAATTCTGGGTTCCTTTTTTATAAACCACATTAAATGCCTGTGTGCTCTGTGACGTTTCATTGGTAAACAGCCGCGCCGTCTTGGCCAGAGAACCATAGTTGAAAATCAGCAGCAAAACCGCCAGAAACGAGTAAAAATATTTTTGATGCCAGAGGGTGAAGGCCAGCAAAAAGATATTAAACAGATAAAAATGGAACTGCCAGTTCCGTAAAAAACCCGTAAAAGCATTGTCCTGATTATCAAAAATCAGTACAGAATATATTATGGTGATAACCGCCAGGGAAACAACCATAAATAAATTTTCGCGAGCTTGTTTTTTTCTTTGACTGAAGTAACTCATTTTTAATCTATTATAATTATTGTTTTTTTGCAGATGCACAGTTATAATGGCTTATAACAAAATGCATTCTAGTCATTAAAAAACAATTTGTAAATGGTGTTGAACAAAAATATGCTAGAGCAAATGATAACTGTATTTTCCTCAGAAAGTTTTATGAGCTCGGTGGTCAGTCACGTTGACGTTCTGGCCGGCGTTTTCTCTAAATATCTTTCAGGGCTCAGCAATATCCGCATGGCCTCCATTATCTTAATGCTGCTGGCTTTTGTGCTGTTTTTGTTTCTCATCATTGTCCTTTATGTCAAATCGATTATCGCTTTTCTCAAAACCGATACGGCCGGCGGCAAAAAACGCAGTCAGGAGGAAGAGTTTTATGAAGAGCTTGAAGAAGACGAGGACAGCGGCATCAACGAGCACGAACTTGAAAAAGAGCTGGAAAAAGAACTGGAGCGCGATTTAGAACAAGCAAGAATCGAACGCGAAGTCAATGAACAGCAGCAGCGCCGCCTGCTCGACCAGCAGCGCGAGCTCGACCGTCAGGAACAGCGCCGCAAAGACAACGAAAAAGAAAAACTCGAAAAAGAAAAAAGCGAAGCGCAAATCCGCACGCAGACTCAGGCCGCCAAAAAAGAATTCTCGGTTGACTTGGACTGGAAGAAAGGCAAATTAAACGACCTTGAGCAACAAGCGCAAGCCGTTCTTTCCGATGAAAAACTCAGTTATCAGCAAAGCAACAAAGCCCTGCCAGAACTCCTCGGCCTGATTATTGACATGCTCGGCCGCGGCGTTGATGATTTGAAAATCGCCCAGACCGTGATGTATCGTAATCAGGGACAAAGCTCCGAAGACGAGATTATTCAGACGATTTCCGCCATCAAAGATTTTATCGCTCTGGCCGTCAACGGCAAGTTTATGGACGTGCGCCGCGGCAAACAGCTGCCTGATGAGGCCACCGCCCTTTATCATCTGGCAGAAGGCGACACAACCTATTCTCTGGCTTTGCTGGAATCTCTGATGGACAGCAATATTGAACGCACAACCGGCATGACTTCCGGCCCAAAACGTGATGAAGTTTTTATTGAGACTTCTAATCAGGCTTGTACTTTCGGCACATTGTCAGCGATTTCCGATGTTCATCTCGCAACCGGTGCTTTTGAGCTGGCCATTGAACTGGCGCCGAAGAATATTAATGCCTGGACCCGCGCCGGAGATATGTATGCCAAAGCCGGCTCGCATAATCAGGCCGTTTGGGCTTATCAGAACGTGTTGAACATGGCTGATGAAGAAATTAACATTGCCCAAGTTGCCAATGCCAACAAGATGTTGTCACAATACTACTATGAACAGGGCAACAACCTGCAGGCTGCCAAGCTCTACAACAGCAGTAAGCAGTATTATGACTCGCTCGGCATTAACCGCCGTCTTGACCGTCAGGAACTGGAGATTATTGAAATTATCGAATCGCGTCAGCATGATGAACTCGGCGATACCATTAATAAAATTCTTAATTCCCGCGAAATGCAGTACAGCTACGCCTAGTCGGCTACGGCAGAAGTTTCCTGTCTTTTTTAATCAGAGAAAGACAGAGAAGAGGGCAATATTTGTTTTCTTCAGGAGAGTTATTTTTTCAGGCAGACGTCCGGAGCGCGGAGATATAACGGTTTGGGAAAATCTATACGCTTATTGAGATATTGCTTATAACCGCAGAGGCCGACATTTTCTATCGGCAGGTAATCACAATTTTTGATACAATGCAGGCTCAATCCGGTCGGCGTCATCAGAAAACGCTCAACACCATCGCCAATCATCGTCACTTTTTTATCTCTCAACAGGGCAATAATGTCATCGCGCATACCGGCCGAAGGTTCGGTCAAGGCTTTGAGGTTCGTGTCGAAAATCTGATAATAAAAATCATCGCGTTTGGTTTCAATCAATACCGCATTGTAAAAGCCGGTTTCATCAGGCGCAAAAGCCAACGAAACCAGATAAGCGTCAAAAGCATTCACACCGCAAATCTGCAATGCCGGTTTGGCAATACCGAAAGAACGGGCGGCGGAAATACTGGCACGCACGCCGGTAAAAGAACCGGGACCGGTGCAGACGGTCAGCATATCCAAATCATCAAAAGTCAGCTGATTTTTTTCCATAATGACCTGAATTTGCGGAATCAGCAATTCCGACTGGCCAAAATCCATTGAACGGCTGAACCGGTCAATAATTTTATCGTCTTCCAGCAGAGCTATTGAGCAGCTGGCGGCGGTGGTATCAAACGCTAAGTTATACATCAGTATTCCTATGATATTCAAAAGGCGCAGAAAACTTGAAGGTTTTCCACCTCAACAAAAAATACATTTTTCAAATAGCATTTTATATTATAAAATTGGGAATCAGGCAACAACTTTAATGATAATCGCAAAAAAATGACTCAGGAACTGTTAATCGATATGTACTATGCCGCCCCGGAACTGTGGTTCGGGCTGGGCGCTTTATTCCTGATTTTATTGTTGCTGCTGCTCTACTACTGGTATAATTATCTGCGCCTCAAACAAAAAAACTATTTCTTAAACCGTGACCGCGAGCGCTATGCCGAAACGCTTTATGCCTCCAAAGACGGTTATTTTGCCTTTATTTATCCGGACCAAAAAGTGGACGACCCGCGCAAAAATGTTGTCGAACGCTGCTCGCGCCGCCTGGCCGTGATTATGAATCTGGCCGAGGGTACCGCTTCTTGTTTTGATGATATTCTTAAGAATTTTTATAAGGAAGATACCAAAAAAATTCAAAAATATGTCGAGCTGCTGCGGGAAGACGGTGTTTCTTTTGATGATGAATTTACACTCAAAAACAGCAGCAAGCGGCTGCGTTTGTCCGGTTCACGCATCAACGGCATCGACGGTAATATTTATTGCGACATGATTTGGTTCCGCGATATCAGCATCGAATCGCAGACGATTGATGAATTGGAATCCGAAAAAAGCAGCTGGTTCAAACAGATTTTGAAACTGGAAGACCTGATTAACAACATTCCTTATCCTGTCTGGCTGCGCGATGACAAACTCAACATTTTTGAACTGAATCGCAAATATCTGGAATTTTTTGACAACAAAAACCGCGAAGACATTATCGCCAACCATTTGGAAATCCAGAATGTGAACGGCGAGCATATATCGCGCAATCTGGCTTTTCTGGCGCACTCCATCAACAAAACCAAAAAACAGACGGTCAATATCATCAAAAACGGCGAACGCCGGGTATATGAGGTGGTTGAAACGCCTTTTCATGTTGAAGACAGTCTTGATAAAATTTATACGGCCGGCGCCCTGATTGACATTACCGAACTGGACGACCTGAAACGCAATCTCAAAATCCACCAAAATGCCCATTTGGAGATTATGGGCACGCTCGGAACCGCTTTTGCCGTTTTCAGCAATGCTTTTAAGCTGGCTTTTTATAACAAAGCTTTTGTTCAATTGTGGAAGCTTGAAGATGTGTGGCTTGAACAACAGCCGAACTACTCCATGTTTCTTGATGTTCTGCGTGACAAACGCATGCTGCCGGAAGTCCCTGATTATCTGGCTTTCAAAAACGGCGAGCAAAAAGACTTCAGTACGATTATCGAAGCCAAAGAAGATATGCTGCATTTGCCGAGCGGCCAGACAATCCGCCGCGTGCGTATTCCGCACCCGATGGGCGGCCTGGTTTTCGCTTTTGAAGACGTTTCCGACAAGCTGGCAACCAGACGTGCTTATAATTCGCTGTTGGCCATTCAGAAAGAATCACTCGAAAACCTGTTTGACGCCGTTATCATCTTTGGTTTTGACGGGCATTTAAATTTCTATAATCAGTCTTATCTCAATTTGTGGAAGATAGAGGAAGAAGTTTTGGAAAAAGAACCGAATATTTCGGAGCTGGTCGAAACACAAAAAGATTTCTTTACCAAAGTCGAAGACTGGAAAAGCCTGAAAGCCGATATTATTAACCATATCATCAGTTTTACGACCAAAACCTTTGTCCTCAACCGGGACGATGTCGACCGGGTGGAAGTTATGTCGCGGACCTTGTCAGACGGTTCGATTATGGTGACATATAAACAGTTGTAAAAAGCTTTAATCTCTATTTTATATTTCAGTAACTGCTTATTTTTACGGCAATAAATATTTTTCGGCAGATAATTGACAAAAAATTGTGAATGCGATACTTTAAACAGTAATAACAAATTTCTGCCAGAACAGCAGAGTGTGTGGAGATAAGAATGAACGACAATGCTTCTAATCCGAATTTAGAATGGAAAAAAGGCAGTATCGGCGAGCAGGAAAAGCTCACGCTTAAGACAAACATTAAGCAGGCCGTCGAATATAATGCCAAAAAAGATGAAGTGACAAAAACTCCGAAACCGATTGCCGCCGACCTGCCGCAGGGGCTTAAAAGAATCCGCAATAAAATCAAAAATTTTGACGAAGATGATGACGAAGACGAAAATGGTCAGGTTGTCATTGACCCGCTTATGCAGGCTTCTAATAATTCTCTGCTCAATGCCCTGCATGAAGATGAAAAGAAAATGCTCAAGCAGCAGGAAACCAATAATCTGATTAAACAGCAGCTGGAAGTCGAGAAAGTCGGCACTATTAATCTGGCCAACAACATGGCACGCCAGGCCGGCTTCAAAGGCCTGAAAAAATCTACCGTTCAGCAAAGCCTGATGAATAATACCATCAGCCCCGACCGCCTGAAAGAAACCATCAAAAAAGAATTTAAGAATGAACTTAAAGCCGGCAACAAAAACTGGAGCGAGCTCAGCGATAAAGATTTGCTGAACCTCATGGAGGGCGTTAACAAAATCAAATCTATCGGCGGCAAAGAGAGTTTATCCATGCTTAAAGACATGGATGTCAAAGAAGTGGCGGAATATGGCAAAGAAAAAAATAATGAAATGAAAATCGCCCGGACTATTTGCGAAAAAACCGGCCGCAAAGAATGCAAAGTTCCGAAAAAAGAAAAACAGCAGGCCGAAAAAACTATGGTTAAAAATAAAAATCTTAATCAGAAACTGGTTCAAGACAGGGAAAGAAGTTAAACGCGAGGCAGCAAACGCAGCGCGTTTGATCGCATCAGTCAGCTGACGCACCTCTCGCGGCCGGGAACACCTGACAGCACAGGCAAGCGCCTGAGGCATGGTTTAGCTGCCGCACCGCTCGGTCGGGAACGCCTGACAGCACAGGCAAGTGCCTGAGGCATGAATCAGCTGTCTCACCGCTCGCGGTCGGGAACGCCCGACGGCG
>URWU01000005.1 GCA_900551585.1 uncultured Alphaproteobacteria bacterium
AGTCGACGATTGTCGGCTTGTTTTGCTGTTGGGTATTGTATACCAATCCGTCGCTCCGGATTTTGGTTATGGCGGCCGATCATGCCTTGGCTAAAAAAATGGTGCGTAATGTGAAGCGGATTATTGAGCAGCACCCGCTGACCAGACATTTGAAGCCGGCGCGTCTGGATCAATGGGCGTCTGACCAGTTTACGGTCAATCGTCCGCTGGAACTGCGCGACCCGTCGATGTTGGCCAAAGGGATTGGTGCTAATATTACCGGCCTCCGCGCAGATTTAATTATTTGTGACGATGTGGAGATACCCAAAAACTGCGATACGCCGTTAAAGAGACAGGAGCTGAGAGAAAAGCTTGAGGAGCTGGATTATATCCTCACGCCTGAGGGGCTGCAGCTTTATATCGGTACGCCGCATAATTTTTATACCATCTATCAGGTCAAAGATGAGGCTTCCAAACCGGAAACGGAACCATTTTTGCGCGGTTTTAGCAAATTGGAATTGCCGATTTTGGACAAGGACGGCAATTCTGCCTGGCCGGAAAGGTTTAGTCTTGAGAAAATTGCCTCAATCCGCAGTCGTTCGGGAGAGAATAAGTTTCTGTCACAGATGATGCTGCAGCCTGTCAATTTCAGCGACAGCATTTTAGACCCGTCGCGACTGAGGGTGTATCATGATGAGATTTCGATAATCTCGGCTAATAACCGCGAGTTTTTGAAAATCGGCGAGAAAAAAATGCTCTCGGCTTCTTGCTGGTGGGATCCGTCCTTTGCGGCAAAAAACGGCGATAATTCGGTCATCGCCTGCGTTTTTACCGATGAAGACGGACATTACTGGCTGCATGATTTGGAATATATCAAAATCAACCCGCAGCAAAGCGAAAATGCCGCTACTCTGCAATGTGAGAAAGTGGCTGATTTTCTGGAACGCAATTATTTGAATGCCGTGCGTGTTGAAGCAAACGGCATAGGCAAGTTTTTGCCGGGGATTTTAAAACAGGTTTTAAGCCGGCGCAATCTGCGGATTGCCGTGCTTGAAATGTATTCGACAACCAACAAAGCGGCGAGAATTGTGGCCGCTTTTGAAGTCTTGCTGGCTGAAAGGGCCTTAAATGTACAACAAAAAATCTGGACGACGCCGTTTATTGAAGAAATGCGCGAATTTAGTGTTGACGGCACTCATCATGACGATGCTCTTGACGCTGTTGCCGGCTGTCTGGCTGCTGAGCCTGTTCGTTTGCCGGTTTATGCTGTTGATAGCCTTAAGGCAAAACTGAACAGCTGGCAGGGCGCCTCAACACAGTTTTCCGCCCAAACCGGCTTTGAAATAGAATAAGGAATTTTAACCATGTTTAACGAAATGACAACCTGGATGGCGATGGTTGAGCTTCCGGTTTTTGCTGCTTTGTTCCGGCTGGTCTGCCGCAACAAAAAAGAAACGGATGCCGGGCTCAATCTTTTGAAAGCCGCTCAGGAACAAAATACATCGGGTTTGAAAGAAGCTTTGTCCGATTTCAAACTCCATGTCGCCCGCAATTATGTGTCGGTCAATTATCTCAAAGATGTCGAGAACCGTCTGACCGACCATTTGTTGCGAATTGAAAAAAAATTAGATGATGTAGGAAAAAACAAATGAGTGATTTAACAACAGATATTCTCGCCAAAACCATTTACGGCGAGGCCAGAGGCGAAACAATTTCCGGACAGGAAGCCGTTGCCTCGGTTATTATGAACCGGCTGGCATTCAGTCAGGCGCGCGGGTCTTATTGGTGGGGCAGCAGTGTTGCCGCAATCTGCCAGAAGCCTTATCAGTTTTCTTGTTGGAATATGGACGATCCCAATTATCGGCAGCTTTTGAAAGTTGATGAGGGTAATCCGGTTTTTGCCACTTGCAAACGCATTGCCAAGCGGGCACTTGCCGGCATGATAGCAGACTGCACAGGCGGAGCGACCCATTATCACACCAAAAACCTGCGCCCGAAATGGTCAATCGGCAAAATTCCCTGCGCCGAAATCGGTAATCATGTTTTTTACAATGATATTGAAGGATAAGGCGATGATTAGTAAAGTCTTAGGTAAAATAGGGCTGCCGATATTGGTCAAATTTGTCAGCGCATCTTTGAGCAAGCTGGATAATTCGGCTGCCCAAAAAGCAGGCTCGGCTCTTTTTGATGTCAGCGATGCGATAAAAAAACAGGAGATTTCGGTAGAAGAACTCAGGGAAGCCAACCGCCATGCCGAAAAACTACAGGAGGTCGAAAACGAATTTGATGCGAAAACGCTGGCAACGATTAATGAAACCATTCGTCAGGAGCTTGCTTCCGAAGACAGATTTGTGCGTTTCTGGCGTCCGGCTTTCGGCTATTCCGTAGCCATTGCGTGGCTTTTGACCATGTCGACCATTTGCTATGTGATTATTGCCGATTATAAAAATGTGACCGAGATAATCATGTCTCTGGTCGAAACCACATCTTTGTGGAGTATTGCTTTGGGTGTGCTCGGCGTTCAGGTTGTCAAGCGCTCGCAGGAAAAACAAAATCGTAAGAACGAGGATTTTTTATCCAAAGTTGTCAATAAAATAACCTGATTTTAACGGCCCCTTTAACGGGGCTTTTTTTTATAAAAGGAGAAAAAAATGGGAAAAATATTTAGCGGCGGTCCAAAAATTGAGCTTGATACCGGCAAGAGTGCGGCAGATGCTGAAAAAAAGGCAGAAGAGGAGCGTCAAAAAGCCTTAGAACGTCAGCGTCGCGGCTTGGACAGTACAATCCGCACCTCTTATACCGGAATTCTAAATCCCCAGCAAATGGATTTAAATCGTAAAAAATTGCTCGGAGAATAAAAATGGACGATAAAATTGAAAAGCTGATTACGCGCTATAAAAAAGCCGAAGAGCGCAAACAGCAATGGGAACCGCATTGGCAGGAATGTTATGAATATGCTTTCCCGCAGCGTGAAAATGTCAGTTCTTATCAAAACGGCAATGATTATGGCGCCAAAAAGAACCTTCATCTTTTTGACGGTACGGCGCCGGACGCGGTTGATCAGCTGGCTTCTTCGCTTTTAGCCGAATTGACGCCGCCTTGGGCGCAGTGGTTCGGCCTCAAAGCCGGTGCGGAACTGACGGCGGAAGAACGAGAACAGGTTGCCGAAACTCTGGAGAAAACCTCTACGGTCATGCTGCAGAATTTTGAGCATTCAAATTTTGCGGTAGAAATTCACCAGTGTTATTTGGATTTGGTTACCGCCGGAACCGCCTGCCTGATGTTTGAAGAAGCACCGCTGGGCGAAGCTTCGGCTTTCCGTTTTTATGCCGTGCCGTTAAGGGAAATTGCGCTGGAAGAAAGCGCTGACGGCAAGCTTGATACCACTTTTCGCCATTCGGATATTCGGCTTGAAACCCTTCGTCTGCGTTTTCCCGAAGCTGAAATTCCGGAAAGCTGGCAGGAAAGAGCCGGAGATGATTCTGAATTTCATCTGAGTTTAATAGAGGTAGTTTTGCCGCGTCACGGACGTTTTGGCGCCGCCGGTTATGATTACATCGCTTTTGTTTGGGATGAAAATGGCGGTATTGAGGAAAATGTCGTTGTTAAAGAAGGTGTTTTTGACACGTCGCCTTTCATCAATTTCCGCTGGTTGAAAGCACCGGGGGAAATCTACGGCCGTTCACCGGTAATGAAGGCTTTACCTGATATTAAAACAGCCAACAAAGTCGTCGAACTGATTTTGAAAAATGCCTCAATTTCGGTAACCGGTATTTGGCAGGCAGATGATGACGGCGTTTTAAATCCGGCAAATATCAAGCTTGTCCCCGGCGCCATTATTCCCAAGGCTGTCGGTTCAAAAGGGCTGACGCCTTTGGAAGCTCCGGGCAAGTTTGATGTCTCGCAGCTGATTTTGGAAAACCTGCAAACGCGGATTAATCATGCGTTGCTGGCGGACCGTCTGTCTCAGGTTCAAACGCCGAATATGACGGCTACCGAGGTTTTGGAACGTTCGGCAGAAATTGCCCGTATTCTGGGCGCCAGCTTCGGACGTCTGCAATCAGAACTTTTAACGCCGCTTTTGAAACGTGCTTTTCACATTCTGCGCCGCCGCGGCGATATTTTGAATTTTGATTTGGACGGCAAAATTGTTGATTTGCAGTATAAATCGCCGCTGGCCATGCTGCAGGCACGGGCTGATGTCAGCAATATCTCCGAATGGGTCAGCATGGTTTCAATGCTGGGAGTTGGCGGCTTGGGGGCGGTTAATATGTATGAAGCCGCCAAAACCATCGGCCGGATATTAAATGTTCCGGCCAAATTGATTAATGAACAGCCGCTTGATTTGAGTGCGCTGGAAGATTTAGGCGCCGGAGATAAAAATGCCGCAGCCTGAGAGAGAATATGACACAAGGCAGATGAGCGATGAGGAACTCAAAACCGCTTTTGCCAAGTGTTTTATAACCAGAGAGGGCAGGATTGTTCTCTCTTTTTTACGTCGTCTGACCATTGAGCGCTATCTTGGCCCGGCTGCCTCCGCTGACGAACTGCGTCATCTGGAAGGGCAGAGGCATTTAGTGAAACAAATTGAGGCGCTGGCCGGTCAGAAATAATAATTTTTTAGAAAGGAATAAGAATGCAACCACAAGAAAATAATGAAAATCTGCTGGAAATGTCTTCTGCTTTCGGCGTGCAAAATGCACCGCAAGCCGGGGGCTGTCCGCAGGGTTTGCCTGCTCAGTTTTGGGATGAGAAGGCCAAGCAGGTAAAATTGCCGGAGTTAATCAAAGCCTATAATGATTTGGCAGCCAGAGACGATAATCTCGTTGAGACAAATCTCCGCAATATTCCGGAAAGCTATGATAAATATCAAATTAATTCTCCGTCACCGCTGCTGGAAGTTGATGAAGATATTTTGAAAAAGTTTTACGACAAACGTTTTACCAACGAGCAGGCGCAGCTGGTTTATGATTTGGCCGGTGAACGCGTTTTGCCGGTTTTGGGCGAAATGGGCGTCAATTTTGAAGCCGAACGCCAGCTTGAAAAACTGGCGCGGCATTTTGGCGGCAAAGATAAGTTTAACGAAGTCTCCCGCCAGATTTCTGCTTGGGCAAAACAGAATGTCAATCCCGAGGTTTATGATGCGCTCGGTTCCACAGCCGAAGGCGTAATTGCTTTATATAATATGATGTCCTCTTCCGAGCCTGCTTTGAGCAAGGAAGGCGGCAGCGTCGAAAACCTGAGCGAAGCCTCTTTGCGCAAAATGATGGAAGATCCGCGTTATTGGCGCGATAAAGATAGCGCTTATATCGCCAAAATCACCAAAGGTTTTGAAAAACTCTATCCCGAAAAATAAATCAAAAAAATCTACAACAACTAAAAACCGTTTTTTAGCAGAAAGCTTTAAACGGTTTTTCTTATTAAAAGGAAAAATAAAATGTCTACACAAGTAAGCCAATCCTTTGTCAAAAATTTTGAAGCTGATGTCCATTTGGCCTATCAGCAAATGGGTTCAAAGCTGAAAAATACCGTCCGTTATAAAAACAATGTCATCGGTTCTTCAACCGTTTTCCAAAAAGTCGGCAAAGGCGTTGCTTCCGGAAAAGCCCGCCACGGTCTGGTTCCGGTTATGAGTATTGACCATTCTCCGGTTGAATGCGAGTTGCAGGATTATTATGCCGGAGATTGGGTCGATGCTTTAGATGAACTCAAAATGAGCATTGATGAACGCCGTGTGATTGCTTCGGCCGGTGCTTATGCTCTGGGTCGAAAAACCGATGAACTGATTATTGACGCTTTGAGCAAAGCAGGCTCAACCAATGATGTCGGTGATTATACCAAAGCCATGACCAAAGCCGATATTTTGAATGCTTTCGCCAAACTGAATGAAAATGATGTCCCTGATGACGGCCAGCGTTTCGGTATTGTCGGTCCGTTGCAGTGGAATGCTTTGCTGAATATTCCCGAGTTCTCAAGCTCTGATTATGCCGGCGACAATCTGCCGTTCTTAAAAGGAACCGAGAGCCGCAAATGGCTCGGTATTAACTGGATTATGCATACGGGGCTGCCTTTGACCGGCACTAACCGCGATTGCTTCATCTTCCACAAAACCGCCATTGGCCATGCTTCGGGTCAGGACGTCAAATCAGACATCACCTGGCACGGCGACCATGCGGCCCACTTCGTCAATAATATGATGAGCCAGGGCGCATGCCTGATTGATGAAACCGGTATTGTCCGTATCAAATCCAAAGAAGCTTAAATTCAGTAATTAACCACGAAGGAGAACAACTCCTTTAAGAAAGGAAAAAATAAAATGTATAATTCTAAAAACTTTAGTGTTTTGGCTTATGCCAACGGTTTCACTTTGTGGAGCTATTCAACCGAAGACGCGTTGTCTGTTGTCAAAGCGGCCGGTTATTTCAAAGAGATTGCGCCTTTTGCGCGTTCCGGCGATATGATTTTGGTCACCGCTAAAAATACCGCGGCCATTGAGCCGGCAATTTTGTCCGTTGCCACAGTTTCGGCCGACGGCGTCACAATCGCCGGTATTGCTCCGACTTCGGCTGCGGCTTAAATTTTTTTAACCCGCACACTTATTAGCAAATGATGGGGAGAGCTCTTTTGAGCTCTCCTTTTTTTGACAAGGGATAACTATCATGACCTATACCAGCATAAGTTTATGCTCCAAAGCTCTGCTCAAAATCGGGGCTTCTACGATTACTTCTTTTGAAGAAGGAACTGCCGAGGCGGAAGTTGCCGCCAATTTATATCCTTATATTCGTGACGGGCTGTTGTCTTCATATCCTTGGAGTTTTGCAGTTGCGCAGGTCAGACTGGCTCGTTTGGAAACCACGCCTTTGGCTGATTATAATTATTCTTACCTGCTGCCGAACGATTTTCTGCGGATTGTGTCGGCCGGTTGTGCCGGCAAGGGACGTGGACTGGAATATCGCATTGTTGAAGACTGCCTGCATACCAACCTGCAGGAAGTAAACCTGACTTATATTTATCGCCCGGATGAAAATGTGTTTCCGGCTTATTTTTGTGAAGCTCTGATTAACAAGCTAGCTTTTGAATTTTGCATTCCTTTGACGGAGTCATCTTCGCGGGCGGAATTTTTGAGCAAATTAGCCGAGGAGACTATCAGCCGCGCCCGCTCAATTGACGCCCAGCAGTCAACGCCGTCGCGGTTTGAAGACTTCAGCCTTGTGGAGGTCAGGCAATGAATCAAATTAGTGTTAAAACAAATTTCACGGCCGGTTTGTTATCAGCCAATTTGTTTGGCCGCGGTGATTTACGGATTTTTGAAAATGGCGCCCGCAGTCTGCAAAATGTGCTGATTCACCCGACCGGTGGTGTCTCGCGGCGCAAAGGACTGCGTTTTATTGATGAAATTCCGTCCGAAGCGCGTCTGATAGCTTTTGAGTTCAATACCGAACAGACTTATCTTTTATGCCTGATGGACCGGACGATGAAAATCTATAAAAACGGGACTGTTATCGCAACTTTGGAAACGCCTTGGACTTTGCAGCAGTTGAAAAAAATCAACTGGACGCAAAGTGCCGATACGCTGCTGATTGTCCACCCCGATGTTGCGCCGAAGCAAATCAGCCGAAATGCAAATGAAGATTGGCAGATTTCCGAATGGGAATATTATTCTAAAGACGGACAGCTGTTCTGCCCTTATTTTAACTTTTATCAAAATAAAGTCAAACTAACGCCGAGTGCGACCACCGGTACAATCACGCTGACGGCTGACAAAGAAATTTTTAGCGACGCTTTTGTCGGCGTGCGTATCAAAATAAACAAAGGCGAAGCGACTGTTACCGGTATAACATCGGCCACCCAGTGCACGGCCGCTGTCAATAAAACGCTGGCTTCGGCTGGTGCTGCCTCTGATTGGGAAGAACAGGCTTTTTCCGGTTTGCGCGGTTTTCCGAACTCTGTCACTTTCCACCAGGACAGAATGGTTATCGGCGGTTCCAAAAGTCTGCCGAACCGCTTGTGGCTGTCCAAGTCTTCTGATTTGTTTAATTTTGACATCGGCACCGGCTTAGATGATGAAGCAATTGACTTTGCCATTTTGTCGGATCAGGTCAATGCCATTACATCTGTTGTCTCAACGCGTCATTTGCTGGTTTTTACGACCGGTGCCGAATGGATGGTTTCCGGTGAGCCTCTGACACCTTCGAGCATCAAACTGAACCGCCAGACCAATATCGGCAGTTACACCCGCTATACTTTGCCTCCGCAGAATATTGACGGCGCCACGACCTTCATCTCGCAGAGCGGCAAACAGCTGCGTGAATTTTTGTATACGGATGTGGAGCAGGCCTATCAGGCTAAGGATTTGACCTTGTTGTCAGCCAACATTATCAATAATCCGCGCGATACGGTTTATTATCAGGATGACAGCATTTTATATATTGTTCTGGAAGACGGAAGCGTTTCCTGCCTGACCACTTACCGAACCGAAGAAGTCAATGCCTGGAGCCGCTTGACAACTGCCGGAAGTTTTCTTTCGACAGCCGTTATCGGCGATGACATTTATTTTGTCATTAAAAGGGACGGACAATATTTTCTGGAGACTTTTGACAGCGGTTATTATGTCGACTGCGGCAAAAAATTTGTTTCGGAAACAGAAAAAACGGAATGGAGCGGCTTGGATTATCTGGAAGGCAAACAGATAATGGTTGTTGCAGATGATTTTACGGTCGGTGAATTTACGGTGGCAAACGGCAAAATTACATTGCACGAAGAAGCAAAAGAAATTGTTGTCGGCCTGCCTTATGAACATATCATTGAGCCGTTGCCGTTTATGAATGATTCTGCAAGACCTTTTCCGCCCAAAGCTTATCGCATTGTCCATGGCCAGTTTCGGATTATGGATTCCAAATCTTTGCGGCTTGATTTGGGCAGCGGTTATTTTGAAGTGCCGCTTAAAAAAATGTATCGCAACCAGATTTTAGATTCCCCGCCGATGGCTTACAGCGGCGATGTCGAATTACGTTCTGTCGGCTGGATACGCGACATGGAAAAGCCGATGTGGAGTATCAGAAGCGATGTGCCTTGTGCTTTTACGCTGTTATCCGTTGTCAATGAAATCAAAACCAAAGATTAGAAAGGAGAAAACATGGGAGGAATAGGAATAGCCACAGCTGTTTCCGCCGGAACAACAGCTTTGAACCTTATGAATAAAATGACGTCTAATAACCGGCAGATGAAGTATCTGGAGCAGCAGCGTCAGGCTTCGGCTCAGCAAAAGAAAAATTTGTTAGAGCAGCAGCTGGCAACTAGGCGTGCCGGTCTGGGAGCAATGGGGGTTACCTCAAGCAAATCGGCCGCTGCGGCTCAGCAGCGTTTGGCGCAGGAAACTTATGAAGATATTGTCGAAGACAATACAAAATATCGGAATCAGTATGAAAATTTGCGCCGCGATAATCAATATAATTTATTGAATACCGCTCTTTCAACCACAGGTAAAATAATTAAATAAGGAAAATGAAATGCCTCGGACAAAAATGAATTATAAGGAAAAAAGACAGAAAGCCTATGATAAATATCTGCCGCTAGGTGACCAGCTTGACGCGATTCTGAAAGCTTTTGACATGGTTTTGCAAGACGGCGGAGATTTGCCTTATGAATTGATTGATATTATTGAAAAATGGCAGGATATCAAAGCAAAATATCCCAAAGACTAAAAGGAGAAAAGTATGCCTAACTTAATACGCTACATCGCTCAGGAAGATCCTGAGCAGGAAACGATAAAAACTGAGAGGGCTGACCCGGGGTCAGCCCTTTTTGCCTTGCAAAAAACACATTCTTCGGTACCGACAGTTAAAGACGATTCTGACTGCGATATCCGCGAAAGGATGTATTCTGTTATCAAAAAATTTGAAGATTATAAGGAATTTCCTTACAGAGATTCTGAAGGAAATATCACTGTTGGAATTGGGGAAAATGTCCATAATCTAAACAAATTTATGAATATAGACTGGATTGATGAACAAGGTAATAGGATTCGCTCCAGCCAAGCGGCAAGACATTATCAAGATTTGTTGAAATTGCCGGGAAATAATTATGTTGCTGATTATTATAAAGATAAAACACCTTTGCGCATTTCAGAGGAAACCGGACGCCGCTTATACGACGAGCATATTAACGATGATTTGAAAGTTCTGCGCAATACTTTTGCAAATTTTGATAAATTCCCTCCGCAAATGCAAAATGTTTTGCTTGATATTAAATATAACACAGGCAATGTAAAACAGGAAAAATGGCCGAATTTGCACGAGGCAATTGCAAATCGTAACCTTGAGGGAATAATTAAAAACGTTCATCGCAAAAAAGTCGGCGCTGACCGGAATCAATGGGCCATTGATGAATTGCGCAAAATAGAAAATCTTGATTACTGATTATCGTAAATAAATAGAGTTTCTCTTGAGATAAATTTTTTTCGGAAGGATATTTATCAAACATATAAATATATATGCCGTCTGAATTTCTATCTTGCAGAACAAAACGATATTGAGTTGTAATAGATTTTTCGTAAGCTCCTTCGCATTGAAGAGTAACAGCATCCATTGTGTTTTCAATAAGGGTACATTTTTGTTTCAAAACTGTACCCTTATTAGCTCTTATCATCTGATTAGGTGTGATTCTAGTCCGCCAAGTTTCAAATGAAACCGGCTCCATCGTTTTATAAAACAACGAATTGACAAACTTTTGTTCTTCCTCAGCTTGTACCGGATTGATAACGGCAAGCAGTAAAAACATGGCGATAAAAATCTTGTTCATTTGTTTTCTCCTTAAAAGTAAAATTAATTGAAATAAATTATTTATCAACATTATTTAAGCTGCTTCTTCAATTTTTGGGAAGCAATTATACTTTTGTTTACCTTTTATTTAAGTTATCAGGACTATATTTCATGCGAGTTAGAGTCTTTCGGGATGGAATAAGTTGATGTTGAATTCGATTAATGAAGAAATTGTTCATATTAACGGTCAGCCGCAGCAATTGATAATTTTTTTGCACGGCTATATTGATAATGCCGATTACCTGAATAAAACTCTGCAAAATTTTGTCGGACATTTTGATAACACGGCTGTCCATTTGCCGCAGGCGCCGATTAGCTGCGAAATTTTGGAAGACAAACGCCAGTGGTATTCCATGCACCGTTTTGATCCGAATGATGACCGCAAAACTGTTGCGACCATGGACGAATGCATTGCCATTTATGATAAAATGGCGCTGGGACTGGAAGAATCGCGCACCTATCTGGATGAATATATTGATAACTGCCTGAACGAATATCAGCTGCAGGATAAAGACTTGTACCTTTGCGGTTTTTCTCAAGGCGCAATGATGGCAATTTATACGGCTTTAATGCGTGAAAACAAAATTGCCGGCTGCGTCAGCTTCAGCGGTATTATGGCCTCGCATAACTTTTTGCTGCGCCACTATCGCAATACGCCGGATATGCTGCTTATTCACGGCAATAGTGATAATCTGGTTCGCTTTGAGGCCTTGGATTTTACCAAAAACAATCTGCTCAAAATGGGCTGCAAAGTACAAACCCATGTTGTTGAAGGCGGTCAGCACCGCATCAGCGATGATGGCTTAATTTGTGCCCGGGATTTTATTCTGAACAGCAAACCTTCTAAAAGAAAGATTGCGATTTAATCAGGCCGCCGTCTTCAATCAGCTTATTTTTGCCGCGTTCAATTTCAAACGGAGACAATGAACCGAGATTACGCTCGTATATCTCGCCATAATTTCCGAGTTCTGTAATTGCTTTTTTTGCCCAATCGGGTTTGAGCTGGAATTTGTTCCATAAATCAGGATTAATACCGAGCAAATTCTTGACTGAGCCGTCTTTAACACCGATGAAAATGTCGATGTTTTTGGAATTAATACCTTTTTTCTCGGCTAAGGTCATCGCATTCATAATCCACTTAATCGCAATGCGCAAGGTCTGGTTATCTTTGTGAATTTGCGCATAAACTGGTTTTTCGGCAACCACTTCCGGCAGCATGGTCAGGTTCATGTTGTCATTATTGATTTGTTCATAAATACTTTTCAGATAAATTTCACTGCCGGTATATAAGTCACAACGCTTGAGCAGAAAAGCTTCTTTAGCGCGTGCTCTCTCAGCAAAAAACAGCATTTGCAAATCAAGATTATATTTATCGCTGTAGTCCTGCAGATTGTAATAATCTTCGGAGTTGGTCACAATGCAGACTTTTTTGCCTTTGTAGGCTTCCATTGATGACGCATCTTCGACCTTTTGTGCCAAAAACATCTGTCTGGCATAATACAGCAGTTCAGCCTGCGTGGTCTTGCCGCTCACATCGCGTGTCGCCGTACCCGGAACATCGCCGAGCATAATGTCGATTTTATTGGTGGCAATCGCTTTGTTGACTTGCGAAGACCTGACGTCAACCATTTCAAAACGGTCGGAGCGTCCGAATATGGCAATCGAAAACAGCCGGCATAAATCAGCGTCAATTCCTCGCCAGTAGCCACCTTCGTCTTTATAAGCATAAGTCTTGGCAGATAAATCCGTTCCGCAGCGGACGGTTCCTCGTGTGTTGATATAGCGGAAACCAGCGTCAACCGCAGCCGCATTTTGGCTCAGTGTTGCGCAAAAAAACAGAACAGCCCAAAATTTAAGTTTCATTTTATTAACCAATATGTGTTATAATAAATTCCGAATTAAGGTTACTATAGGACATATTTTCATGAAAAGTAAGCAATTTTTACAACTTATTATCGTCTGTTTTGCTTTGTTTTGCGGCTCGTCGGTTCAGGCGGCCGGTCCGTCGGCCATTACCGCAAAAAACTGGGCGGAAGACAAAGGCAATCTCCTGCTGGAAACTTTTCAGGGTAAAGATTTGGCCGTTAAATATAAAAAACTGGACGAGTTGTTTTTGCAATATGTTGACTTGCCTTATATTTCCAAATTTGTCATCGGCAAACACTGGCGTGAAATGACGCCCGAGCAACAGCAGCGCTATCAGAATTTGTTCAAGCGCTATGCTTTGGGGACTTATAAAAGTTTTCCGCTGAGTTTTGAATATCCCATCACTTTCAAAATCAACAATGCCGATGTCGGTCAAAACTATACCGATGTCTGGGCATTTATCGATTTGGGCGACAACCTGCAACAGCAGGACGGCGAGCTGACAAAGCAGATTAATGTCATGTTTCGTTTGACAGGCAGAGGCAGTAACATCAAAATCATTGATATCAAGCTGGCGGAAAGCAGCCTGATTTTATCCTACCGCAATCGTTTTTACCAAATGGTTGCCGGCGTTGACGGCGATATGGAATGGTTTTTGGAAGATCTGGAAAATACCGTTGTTTCCACGGAAAAGACCAACCGGTTAAAACTGCAGAATAATCATGCGGAATAAAATAGCTTTTTAGCATAAAATAACCTTGAATTTATTGGCAGAAACTTATAATATCCACCTTAGTTTTTTAAAATTCTAAAGTGGATATTTTTTATGATGACCGAAATTAAAGTTAGATTTGCGCCGAGCCCCACCGGCTATATGCACATCGGCAACACGCGCACGGCTTTGTTTAATTGGCTGCTGGCCAAAAAACTGGGCGGTAAATTTATGCTGCGTATTGATGATACGGACAAATTGCGCTCCAAAGAAGAATATGAACTCTCTCTGCGTGATTCTTTGCAATGGCTCGGTCTGGTATGGGAAGAAGAGGCGCGCCAGTCGGCCCGTTTTGATCGTTACAATGAAGTTGTCGAAAAACTCAAAGCTGAGGGCCGCATTTATGCCTGCTATGAGACGGCCGAAGAACTTGAGTTTATGCGTAAGCGCTTGATGAACAAAGGTCTGCCTCCGATTTATGATCGCAAATCTTTGAGCCTGACCGCTGATGAAATTGCCGCTTATGAAACCGAGGGACGCAAACCTCATTATCGTTTTAAATTGCTTGACGGCGAAATTAAGTGGAACGACATGGTCAGGGGGGAAGTAAAATATGAGGCGCATAATCTCAGCGATCCGATTATCATTCGCGAAGACGGCAGCTTTTTATATCATTTGCCGTCAGTCATTGACGATGTCGATTTCGGCATTACCCACATTGTCCGCGGTGAAGACCATGTAACCAATACAGCCTCTCAGGTACAGATGTTTGAAGCTTTGGGCGGAACTGTTCCGTCTTTTGCTCATCTGCCTTTGTTGACCGGAAAAGAGGGAAAATTATCCAAGCGTCTGGGCAGCCTCGGTGTCCGCGAATTGCGCGCCGAAGGTGTCGAGGCCATGGCAATCAGTTCTTTTCTTGCCAAACTCGGAACCTCGGAAGCCATTGAGCCTTTCTTTGATTTGGAAGCATTGGCGGCTTCTTTGGACTTTGCCAAAATCGGCCGTTCTCAGCCTAAATTTGATGTTGAAGAATTAAAAATTTTTAATACAAAATTTGTTCATGCCGCTCCCTATGATTATGTTAAAGAAAGAGCCGGCGTTGACGAGGCTTTTTGGAACGCGGTTAAAGGCAACCTGACAATTGTCGAAGACATCAATGCCTGGAAAGAAATCTGTCATCAAAAAGTTAAACCTGTAATTGAAGATAAAGAGCTAGCCGCCGCAGCTGCCGAACTTTTGCCGCCGGAGCCGTGGAACGAAGAAACCTGGAACAGCTGGGTCAATGAAGTCAAAACCCAAACCGGCAAAAAGGGCCGCGAGCTGTTTCATCCCATCCGCAAGGCTCTGACCGCGCAGGAGAACGGGCCGGAATTGAAAATCCTGCTGCCATTGATTGGCAGAGAGAAAGCTTATAAACGCCTTAACGGAATAGAGGCTTAATCTGCAAGGACGCAAAACAAAATTTTCGAAAAGAAAATTAAGTCATAAAACAAAAGGAGAAAAATCGTGGTAGATATATATTTGCATAACACTTTGAAACGTCGCAAAGAGAAGTTTGTTCCCATCGACTGTAGCAATGTGCGCATGTATGTCTGTGGTCCCACGGTTTATGACAAAGCCCATTTGGGCAACGGCAAAACACCGGTGTCCTACGATGTTTTATTCCGCCTGCTGCGTCATGTTTACGGTCCCGAGCATGTGACTTATGTTTCCAATATCACCGATGTTGATGACAAAATTTTGAACAAGCACAAAGAAACCGGAAAACCTATCCGCGAGATTACCGAAGAAACTTATAATTGGTATATTGAGGATATGAAAAAACTCGGCAATCTTGAGCCAAACTATCGTCCGCGCGCCACGGATTATATTAATGATATGATTGAACTGGTCAAGCGTTTGCTGGCCAACGGCCATGCTTATGAGGCTGAAGGGCACGTTCTTTTCTCGGTAGATTCCATGCCTGATTACGGTTGTTTATCCGGCCGCTCAATGAATGAAATGCTGGCCGGTGCCAGAGTTGAAGTTGCCGATTATAAGAAAAATCCGGCCGATTTTGTGCTGTGGAAACCCTCAAATCCCGACGAACCGGGTTGGGAAAGCCCGTGGGGATACGGTCGTCCGGGCTGGCATTTGGAGTGCTCGGCAATGAGTTCAAAACTGCTTGGCAATGACTTTGATATTCACGGCGGCGGTTCTGATTTAATTTTCCCGCACCATGAAAACGAATGCGCTCAGTCTTGCTGTGCTTTTGAAGGCAGCCGCTTTGCCCATTATTGGGTTCATGCCGGCATGCTGATGGTTGACGGTGTTAAAATGTCTAAATCTCTGGGCAATTTCTTTACGCTGGATGAGGTTTTGCAAAAGGCTCCGGCCGAGGCGCTGCGCCTCTTGTTTTTAACAACGCATTATCATCAGCCGTTCAATTTTACTTTTGAAGGATTGCAGAATGCCAAAACAACTTTGGATAAATTCTATAATGCTCTTCTGAAAAATGTTAATGTAAAAGTTGAAGATGTTGCGCCTGACAACAGAGTTGTCGAGGCTTTGGCTGATGATTTGAATACACCGCTGGCTTTGTCTTATCTGCATGAAAATGTCAATAATCTGAACAAAGCGGAAAGCGAAGCTGATAAGATTAAGTATAAATCAGAGCTGTTGGCAAATGCTTATTTGCTGGGTCTGCTGTGGCAGGATCCGGAAGCTTGGTTCAAAGGTGAGTCTGCTGACGGCGATGACGCTGAAATTGAGGCTAAGATTGCCGCTCGCGCCGAAGCCAAAAAGAATAAAGACTGGGTCGCCGCCGACAAAATCCGCAATGAGCTGAAAGAGCAGGGTATTGTTCTTGAAGACGGTCCGAACGGCACCACTTGGAAGAGAATGTAACTTTTCTTTTTTGCGAATGAACAGATAACAAAAAGGCTGCCTTTTCTGGGCAGCCTTTCGTTGTGTGTGTTTGAGAGATGTAATCATGTCAGCATAATAATAGGAAACTTGTCAGCAATTGGTAATCGCTTGCAGCGATTTTTTTCCGAACGTTATTCTGTCCGGTTTGACGCGATATTCAACATTTGGTTTGGCGGAAAGATATTTGTTGTCAGACCATGAATCTACTAATAAATCAATGGTCTGAGCGACGACTTCATCATTATTGTCAAAGTTCATTCCGGCCAAATTATGAATTAGATAGTCTGCAACATTAACTTTCAACATTTTTTAATCCTCCACAAAATGTTTACTTCTTTAGTCTGTTAATAAATTATTAACTTTCTGCGCAAATACAAGTTTTAAACCTGGTGCTAAATTTCGGAATCAGCTAACGAAAAATTGGCACACTTAGACGTGATATCGGCGCTGAGTGAACGTTATAAAAGATATGTGGGGATTAAAAGTATATCTGAGAAGAAGATTTAAAAATAAAAAAAACTCTGAATTTTTCAGAGTTTTCAAAGTGGTAGGGGTGGCCGGACTCGAACCGGCACGTCTTGTGGACACAAGATTTTGAGTCTAGCGCGTCTACCAGTTCCGCCACACCCCCATCGTGCTGGCTGTATAATTAATATATTTAATCTTTCCCGTCAATAGTTTTTTTATAAAAAAATACATTCTTTCACAAGAAAAGGCCCCGCTTTGTCGGCGAGACCTTTTCTTAAAAAAAGATTTTACTTTTCTTTGAGCTCTATATTCAAAAGTTTTTGTCCCGATTGGCGGATAAACGCCATGATTTTTTCGAGCTTGTCTGCTTTGGGATACCTTTTGCCGTAAGCATAATCATAAATGCACCGCTGATCGACACCGACATATTCTGCGATTGCCGAAAACGGAATCTCATTTTTAATGCTGTAGAGCAGAGCCGGAAGAGTGTATTTATAAACCAGTTGAAAATCTGAAACAAAGCTGCCGACAGCCTTGGGAACCTGTTTGAGCAGATTCTTCAAAGAAGCCTCTGCAAGCGCGCCCTCGGGGCAAATATCAGATTCGGCCCAAAATTTATTCTCCTTGTATGAAATCGCTACTTCAACAATTTTCTTGTTGCTGCTTTTGAGAAGTTTTTCGGCAATTTTATCTTGTCTTGCCAGAGAAATCTCTGAGATTTCGTTTCCTGCAAAAATATCAAAAATCACGCCGTTCCGGTAAAGGTCAATGAGACATTGGTCAGTCCAGTTGCCGGCAGTCAGTTCCAAAACAAAATTTTGAACAGGTGCTTTTTTCGCATTGCTGAAATACTCCGCCGGATAAATCTCCCATTGAAAAGAGATTGGAATATTAAACTTGTTGCAGTTTCCCTCTTTTCTTATAAGCGGTCTGGATATGGCAGGCGGAAGCTTGTCAAAAATTTTGAAAACGCCGCCAAAATAGGTGAGATACATTTTGTCAGAAACAATCCAAAGCCATGTCGCCTCTTCTTGAGAAAGATTGACCAGCATCGGCTCGGTTGTGAGTTCTGTTAATCCGGGGATAGAATTTTGATAAAATGTCAAAAATAAGTTTTTAATACTTTCCGGTGTTTGGATGTACTTTTTCATAATAGTAATTTTTAAATTAGTAATTGTCTTAGTTTTATAAATTCAGCCCATACCATAACAGATTTAGGTTTTTGTGTCTATACTATTTTGCAGCACCAGTTATTTTTATGCAGATAACGATAGGTCAGATAAGTAAGCAGAATATTGTAGGAATGCTCGCAGGTCCAGCAAATGGCGATATCCGCCCGCAGATAAATGACCACATACCAGACGTTGATGACATAAGCACCGAGGGCAATCAGCTCCATAACCATCGCCTGTTTGGTATCGCCGGTTCCGGAAACAACGCCCAGAAGAATAAAACCCGGCACCAATGTCAGATAAACCGTCAGCATGGTATAATAAGCAGGTGTTGCCGCGGCAATAAGCGCAATATCATCGGTGTAAATCCGCATAACCCAGTAAGGAGAAATCAGCATTAAAAGCTCTAAAAAAATGCCTGCGGCATAACCGATAATAATGATTTTGCGCGCGGTCATTTCTACCTGATTATCTTTGCCTGAGCCGATGAGGTTGCCGGTAATGGCATTGGCTGAACCGTATAATGCGCCGACAATCATATACGGCAGCGAGGAAATGCTGCGCAGCACGTTGGAGATTGCCAATTCCGTCTCGCCCAGATGTTCAATCGCCAGCATAAACATCAGCCAGGTTGCCAAAGAGACCACGCTTTGCAGCATCGTCCAGACAGAGATGTCGAGGATTCTTTTCAGCATTTTGAAGTTGGTTATGGTCAGCTTGTCAAAGCCGTATTTTTTCAGCTCAATTTTTTTAATGGTGTAAACAATGAAAAAGATTGCCGAAACCGCTTCCGAAATCACCGAGGCCACGGCTGCGCCGGCAATGCCCATTGCCGGAAATCCGAATTTGCCGAAAATCAAAACATAGTCCAGACCTATGTTGACAACCAACATGAGCAGCGCGTTAAAAGTCAGAACTTTGGTATTGGTAATACCGACATAAAAAGCACGAAACATCACAATTAAAAAAGCAAAAATAAAACCGAAAATCCGCGGCTCCAGATAATCGACGGAAGCTTTCAAAACATTCGGCGATGACACAACCTGCGAAAGCAGAAACGGTGCCGACCATAGCAAAAGAACAATAATCGCCGCCGCCGTCACCAGCAGAAAAGCAGTGCCCTGATAAAAGATTGGACCGATACGGTGAAAGTTTTTTTCGCCGTTTCTGCGGGCGATGATAATCTGTGCGCCGACGCTGAAACCTTGTCCTAGCATAAAAATCATAATATAGAAAACACCGGCAATCGCCGAAGCGCCCAATTCGATATTTCCGACCCGTCCTAAAAATGCCGTATCGGTCAGACCGATGAGCTGCTGTACAATCAGGCCGAATAAAATCGGATAAGAAATCTTCCATATTTTTTTGAAATTATAAACCATGCGTCACACGAATTAATTTTTGCTGCCATATATATAGTCGTTGTTTGTAAACAAACTAGCATTGCCGAACCGCTTTGTCAAAGGGCATAAAAATCCTTGATTATTTCAAGATGGGTCCTATACTGAAACGCGCATATCGGTGCGGTTTACAGGAAAATTTTATGTTTGTGAAATCAAAATCTTCAGTTTCTGCTTTAACAAATTTCAGTATCGATTTATTTGAGCAGAAAAAATATAAACAGGCTGAAAAACTTTGCCGCAAACTTCTGAAAAAAGATGCTGAAAATTATACCGCTTTAATCAATCTCGCCAATGTGCTTTTTATCAAAAAAGAATTTGCCGAGGCTTTGTCTCTTTATCAACAAGCCGATGTTTTAAAACCAGATTATTATCCGGTCAAAATCAATTTGGCCAACACTTATCTTGAAACGGAAAATTTTGAGGCAGCCGTTCAATATGCCAATGAGGCTTTGGCGTTGGATTCTCAAAGTTATCTCGGCTGGAATATTTTGGGCAATGCGCTTCTGGAAAAAGAAGAATATCAGACGGCTGTTGATGCTTTGGAAAAAGCCGAAAAGCTGGATTCTTCCGACCCCTGGCTTTATAATTCTTTGAGCCGCGCTTATCAGCAGACGGCAGATTATGCCAAGGCGCTCAAAGCCGGCTGGCAGGCTGTCGGGCTGTCTGCGGGTGAGGATTCCCAGCAGATAAATTTTGGTTATCTTCTCTATGAAACAACCATGGAAAATAACACTGCGGAAGTCAAAGATTATGCCCGCCGCTGGCTGAAAAATTATCCTGAAAATCAGATAGCTTTGCACATGGGAAATGCGGTCATAAATGAAGAAAAAATTGAGCGCGCCAACGATGGTTATCTGCAAAATATTTTTGATGTTTTTGCCACCGATTTTGAACAGGTTTTGAGCTCGCTTGATTATCAGACGCCGCAGCAGATTGGCGGATTCTTAGAGCAGTTTTATGCTGAGGATTCTCATCCGAAATTAAAAATTTTAGACGCCGGCTGCGGTACCGGATTATGCGGAAAATATCTCAAAAAATATGCCGGATTCTTTTCTTTGTCCGGTGTTGATTTGTCTTCGGAAATGCTCAAAATCGCCAAGGCAAAAAAACTCTATAACCATTTGTATTGTCAGGAATTAAACACATTTCTTGGTGGCCGGAAAAAGGCCTGTCTCTTATACACATCTCCGAGCCCACGAGACGGAGCTACATCTCG
>URWU01000006.1 GCA_900551585.1 uncultured Alphaproteobacteria bacterium
GTATAAGAGACAGACCCTGATAACTTTAATGCCGGCGATGTTGTCGAAGCAAAAGTTACCTCGGTAGATAAGAAGAATAACAAACTCGGCCTGTCTATTAAGGCTCTGGAAGTTGAAGAAGAGAAAAAAGCTCTTGAAGAATATACCTCTGCTTCTACCGGTTCTTCTTTTGGTGATGTTTTGGGCGAAGCTTTGAAAAAGAACGCCTAAGAAGTCATCGTCTCTGGACGGCGTCTTTTGACAAAGAACAGAGAACGGAGAAATCCAGCCTCCCGATTTTTATCGGGAGGTTTTTTTATGGGTTGATTTGCCATTTTGAGGGGAACATTGTGAAGTCAAAGGATCTCAGCAAATTGACATAAATCATTAGTTCTGAAAGAACTTAGAATTTTGTCATCCTGAGTTCGGCAAAATCTTGTCAATGTCCTGCATTGACGCAGGAATGTCATCCTCGGAGCGAGCGCTAAGTAAAAACAACAACGATTTGTTGTTTTTATCTGCAAGCTCTTTGTAACATCTTGTTTGAGCCAGGGAAGCAAAAGCAACCGCAGTGAAACTAGATGCCTAAGGGAGCGTAAGCGAATGGGAGACCCGGGGACCCCGAAGGATCTCAGCAAATTAATATATAAAAGAAATCCCCCCGTTTGCCTCAACTGAGACAATTAACGAGGGGATTCTTTTATAGTCTTGCAATATTCCCGTTCTTCAGAATTAAAAATTCTGATGTGGGGCCTCTTCCATACACATACCAGCAGATTTCGCCGTAAAATGTGTTGAAATAGGGTTTATACTCTTCCGGCCAGAGCTCCTCAGGAATAGAGGACTCATATGACCAGAACGGATCTAAATATTCCGTATGATACAGCTGCTTGCTGACATCATATATTTCATATTTATCTCCGCCAAGGTGACGTATTTCAAACCCGTCTTGTATCCATGGGTCACCTTTGATGAGTTTTGCGTTATACACATTCCAGCTGTCCGGGTCACAGCTCGTCAAACTCATGGTTACCACGCTGAGCGTCAACATAACCATGATAAAAGAAAAAAATCTTTTCATTATTGTGTTATTTAAAGGTTTTTTATGATAATAATTTTCCGATTAAGGAAAAAGAACAAAAACTTAGAAATTGTAATAAAATAGTACTGTCATAATATCTGAATTTTGACAAAAGGTCAAAAAAAATCCGGTTACGCTTTTGTTAAACTTTTCAAATCTGCCCAAGGCTTTAAACGCACTAAACCCGCCAAAAGGCGGGCTTAGCTGTAAGATTAATAATTTTCATCAGCGGCGGTGGCTGCTGCGGCTGCTTCCGGAAGAAGAGGAGCGGCTGCTTGAAGCAGAACTTCTCTGAGAACTTCCTGAGCTACGCGAGTAACTTGAACGGCTGCTGCTTGAAGAGCTTCTGGTATAGCTGCTGCGCGAACTGCTGCCGCTTGGTCGGCTGTAGCTACTGCTGCGTGAACTGTTTGAAGTCCTCCTGTAGCCGGAACTGCTTCGTGAACCGGAAGCCTGACTGCGGCTGTAAGTTCTTGAGTCCGGTCCTTTGCGATAATCCGGCGCATTGGTATAACCTGAACTCTGCCTGCTGCTTGTCTGACGATAGCTGCTGTTGCGTGTTGCGTTAACTTTTTCCGAACGAGCCGCCGAGGAAACCCTGCTTGTTGAGCGGGCACTGCTGCTGCGATAATCGTTGCGGCGGTTTGGCGCTTGGCTCCTGCGATAATAATGACTGCCGTAGCTGTTGCCGTGGCGATGATTATAATAACAGGTTCCGCGATAAGCGTGGTGGTGCCGTCCGTGCCAGAAATGCCAATTATGAAAATTGATATAACGGCAGTGGGCAACCGGATAGTAATAATTGCGATAGTAACACGGCGTATAAGACAAATTATCCCAATGTCCGTCCGGATAAATGAAATAATTTATCAACCCTGCCAAAACATACCACCCCAGGTGGCCTTTATAGTAATAAGGCTGATAACGGGAGATACGGTTGCCAAAACATCTTTCATAAGCCGGAATATCCGGCAAACCCAAAACATAACGATACCTTGTCGGCCCGCGGACAACAATATATTGATTGTTGTTGGCGGCCAAAATCGAGGCGTCGTCTGTGTGCCACTGCTCTCCGGTGAGGTCAACGCCATCGCCTATATCATAAACATAGTCTTCGGGGTTTACGTCGTCGGACAGGTCTTCATACTCACTATTATTATTGTAATAATAGTCCTGCGGGGCAGCGCTGACGCTAAGCACAAGCAATACTGCCATGAAAAACAACTTTTTCATTATCGTAAAATTTAGGTGAATAAACTTAGAAAGCTAAAAATATTTTTAGTTCCTAAACTATAAACGCTTTTCGTCTATTTGTCAAATTATTGAAGAGGGTTCAGAACAGACTGCGGATTTTATCGGCAACTTCCACCGCAGCATTGAGTTTTTTACCGCCTTTGAATGATTTTCTGTCCGGATTGCTGCTGGCAATGGCATAACCGTTATCATAAAGCGATTGCACAAAGCGCAGCTGTTTTGGAGTCAGCCAGTTCTGCCCGCAGAAAACATAAACCGGAACGCCTGTTCCGCAGGATTCGCAGGTCATTGAAACAGAATCACCGGTCACGATAATGTTATCGGCACAGGCCAGATAGCCCATGTAAGGATTATCTTTTTTCTCGCCCCACAAATAAGTGTAGGCCGGAATGTCTTTCAAAATACCCATGATTATTTCGCGGGCTTTTTCACCGGTCCGCCAAGAGTCTGTAATCAGGATAGAGCCGCCGATTTCTTTTTTGAGTTTTAACACTTCTTCGCCAAAAGTGCGGGCATTTTCCGGAGAAAAAGGCTTGCCTTTAACAGCGCCGCCGACAATCACCGTTGTCCAGGGTCTGGGTAAATCCAAACCGCTGAAAACAGGCTCCCATTTGGCTCTGGCTTCAGCCATGGCTTTGGCGCTGGTGCGGGTCGGCGACCCGACGGTGTAAACAATATTATTGCTGTATTTTTTGCCTTTGTCATGTTCGGGAACAAAAATAGCGTCAAAATCATTCAGGCCGGCGCCCGGTCCGGGGTGCAGCATTTGCACGATTTTGCTCGCGCCGTCGGATTTTTTCTTAATCCAGCGGGCCGCTGAAGCGGTGCGGCGTGTGCCGCTGATAACCAAATCGGGAAAAGGAGCACTTAAACCTTTTTTGCTCTCGCCGGTCAGGCCGAGGCAGCTGGCGCCTTTGATAAAATTAGGCAGCTTGGCTAACGGCGTATAGACAATCTGTTTTTCGACAATATCAAATTCGTCGGCGGAAAATTGCTGCAAAACGCCGCGGATAACATTGACGCTGCCCATGCGGCTGTCCAGAAGAGCCCAGATTGTTTTTTTCATGTTTGATAACTCTAAAAAATAAATAGTCAAGCGATTCGAATATCGTTAGTATAAACACTATATTTCTTAAAACAATCATTTTTCTTCACTTTAGGAGAACGGATATGCGGATTAGTTTAATCGTTTTAACCAGTGTCCTGCTGGGTTTTGCCTCCCCGTCTTCCGCGCAGATGGCTGCTTCTAAAAACGCCCAGTATCTGGCGACAATCAAGGCCGTTGCCGATTATAAAATCAATGATGAGGAAGAACTCCGCAATGTCGAGCGCCTGCGCCAAAACGAACGTTTTAACCGCCAGCTGCAGGATATGATGTCGCGGCTGCAAAATACCCGCACCAAAAACAGCAAGAATCAAAGAATTTTGAAGATTCTCGAAGACGCCGGCAAAGAAATTTATGACTTGTTGAAATAAGTCTCTGATTTAAACATTAATTAAGACAAGAATGCTAAGATAACGGCATTAGAAAAACTTTTTTTAGGAAACCCGAATGTTCAACGCTGAAGAAAGTCTTAACCTCTTACTGGAAATGCGCCGCAAGGTTGTGATGATGAAAGGTGAAGCAGTCGAAGGGCTGACCCCGTTGGAAAATGAAGACGAGAACAAAAAGCCGGCTGTGCTGCTGAATAAAAAACAACAAGAGATGAATGCATGATAAAAAGAATAACTTTTGGGCTTTGTTTACTGGCTTTGGCCGGTTGTGCGTCTTGGCAATCGGGAAGTGCCGACAGTGGTGTTCCCGAGCCTGATTATGAACGCCTGACAAAGAATGTGCATATTGTTTCCGAAAGCGCCACCCATGTCACTTATGAATACCGCAATGTCCGCGTCGACGAGCTGGCTGTTTTAGCTGCGCTGTATTGCCATGATCAGACAGACAAACAGGCCTATCTCGATAAAATTATCCTGCACCGTAACAATGCGCGCCGTGCCGTTTTCATTTGCAAGCAACGCTGATTTTTTCAAAAATATTTATAAACCCGGTGCCTTTGGTTGCAAAGAAGATTTTTTCTTCCTATATATTTGATAAGAAGTAACCATTTATTGAGCACAAAAAATGAGCAAAAATTTATATCATGTTTTAGGGGTTAACAAAGACGCCGGCGAGGCCGAAATCAAATCCGCCTATCGCAAACTGGCGCGCAAATATCACCCTGATGTCAACAAAGACAATAAAGAAGCTGCAGACAAGTTTAAAGAAATTTCCTGTGCCTATGATATTTTGGGCAGCAAGGAAAAACGGCAGAAATATGATAATAACGAAATTGACGATGAGGGCAAACCGACCGGTTTCGGAGCCGGATTCGGCGGCGGAGCCGGCGGGAATTCTTATTACAACCATTCGACCGGAGGCAATCCCTTCGGCGGCGCTTATCAAAGCACCGGCGGCAATTTTGATTTTTCATCGATTTTCGGTGAAGATATTTTCTCGCAGTTTGCCGGCGGCGGACGGACTCAGGGTTTCGGCGGGACCGGACGGCGCCCGCGCAAAGGTGAAGACATCAACTACACAATGCGGGTAGATTTTTTAAGCGCGGCTCAGGGGGCTGAAAAAGCAGTAAACCTGAACGGCAAAACCATCAATGTCAAAATTCCGGCAGGCACTCTGGACGGCCAGACCCTGCGTCTGAAAGGCCTCGGCCAGCCGAGTTTTAACGGCGGCCCCAACGGCGATGTGATGATAACCATTAACGTTGACAAACACCCCTATTTTGAAGCTCAGGGTCTTGATGTCCATCTTGATCTGCCGATTAGCCTCAAAGAAGCCGTTTTGGGCGGCAAGGTGACAGTTCCGACCATTTCCGGCAAGGTCAATGTGAATATCCCGCCTTATTCTTCCAGCGGCGAAAAATTACGCTTGAAAGGAAAAGGAATTAAGAATAAAACGGGAGTAGGGGATGAAATCATCACTTTGAAGATTGTCTCTCCGAAAGCCAAAAATCCCGAGCTGGAAAAAGTGCTTGGAACCATGAGTGACGAACCGATTAGGACTTTTTAATGCTGCTTGATGCCCTGAAAGACTTTGAATGGTATAACGAACCGGAAAATGTTCGTTTCAATGATTTGGGCATGGTGATAAATACCAAGCCGAAAACAGATTTCTGGCAGAGCACGCACCACAATTTCCACAAAGATAACGGTCATTTCTTTTTTACCCGCTGCAACGGTGATTTCAACCTGCTGGTCAAATGGCGCTTTGACAAGGCTTATGCTTTTGACCAATGCGGCCTCATGCTGCGTGTTGATGAGCGCAATTGGTTCAAACTGAGCTTGATGTCGGAAACGGCCGACAAGCCCAAACTCGGCAGCAGCCTGACCAACTTCGGCTATTCGGATTGGGCGGTTGTTGATTTGCCGGAGCCGGTCAATGAAATCTGGTATAAATTGCAAAGCCGCGGCGGAGATTGTATTGCTTATTATTCAACGGACGGTCAGGCCTTTCATCAGTTGCGTTTGTTTCATCTTGTCAATGACAGCGGCGAGGTCAAAGTCGGTGCTTATGCCGCGGCGCCGCAGCGCGGTGACTTTGAATGCACTTTGGAAATCCTTGACCTCACATAATCCCGGCTTAAATCTCCGGGGTTATTTTTTTGCGCTCTCGCCATTTGCAAAATTCAACGGCCGCAGCAACAATCACGGCGCCTGCTGCCGCAATTCCCCATTGTTCAAAAGTCAAATCTTCTGTCTGGAAGAATTTTTCAAACCATGAGTTATAAGTAAAGACCAGCTGCAGCGCAATCATGCCGAGCGCGCCGAACAACATCGGACGGTTGCCGCTGAAGCCGGTCGTGAACAGCGACTTGTCCCATGAACGGCAGCTGAGCATGAATAAAATACCGCTGAGCACAATCAGGTTGACGACAACCGTGCGTCCGGCAAAAATGCTGCCGCCCTGAGCCGTCACAATTTCAAAAGCCGCAAAACTGGTGATTGTCATCAAAAGCATGACCATCAGCATCCGCATTAAAATCGGCTTGGTTACGATTTTCTGCTCCGGATTGCGGGGCTGCCGTTTCATAATTTCGGGGTCGACCGGCTCAAAAGAGAACATAATTCCCAAAAGAATGGTCGTGACCATATTAATCCACAAAATCTGCACCGGCGAAATCGGAATAACCAGATTAAAGAAAATGGCCAGCATAACAATAAGCGCCTCGGCAAAGCTGGTCGGCAGCGTCCATAAAATAAACTTAATCAGATTATCAAAGACGCAGCGTCCTTCTTCAACAGCCGATTCGATTGTGGCAAAATTGTCGTCCATCAACACCATATCGGCGGCATCTTTGGCCACATCTGTACCGTTTATACCCATTGCAATACCGATATTGGCTTGTTTTAAGGCCGGTGCATCATTGACACCGTCACCGGTCATTGCCACGATATGACCGTTATTCTGCATCGCGCGGACCAGCCGCAGTTTGTCTTCCGGTGTCACGCGGGCAAAAACATCAATTTCTTCGACTGCTTCGCGCAGATAATTATCACAGGTTTCGGCAATTTCGGTTCCGTTCATGACCTTGGGCTCGGCAGCAGTTCCTTTGCCGTGCAGATTCATCTGTGCGGCAATCGCCTTGGCGGTAACCACATGGTCACCGGTAATCATTTTGACGGTAATACCTGCTTTATGGCAGGTTTCAATTGCTTTGACAGCCTCCGGGCGCGCCGGGTCAATCATAGCCTGCAAACCGACAAAAATCAGATTTTTCTGAACATCTTTATGTTCCAAAGTCTCTTTGTCAAACTGCGGCTTGACGGCAAAGCCCAGAACCCTCAGCCCCTGAGAAGCATAGTTTTCCATTTTCTGCAGAACCGCCTCTTTGTCAATTTCTTTGGTCGTGCCGTCAGTGCGCATAACCTGTGTGCAATAAGGCAGAATGGCTTCAACCGCGCCTTTGACATAGATAACATTGTTACTGCGCAGACAAGCCATATACTGGTAGTCGGATTCGAACGGAATGCAGGCTTTGAGCGGCAGTTCCTCGCGCAGTGCATTAAAAAGAATTTCTTTTTTATAAGCGGAAACCAGCAGGGCAATTTCCGTCGGGTCGCCCTCGGGATAAAAAGCGCCGTCAATCTCGGCAAAACTTGCGTCGCTGCACAAAACGCCGGTTTTCAAACATTCCATTAATGCAATATTGGCATTATCGGGAGAGAATTTGCCGTTGAAGTCATAACCGATACCGCTGATATCATAATCAAAACCGCCGGCCGAAATTTTTTGAACCGTCATTTTATTTTCGGTCAAAGTACCGGTTTTATCAGAACAGATGATAGATGTGCTGCCCAGAGTTTCAACGGCCGGCAGTTTACGGATAATCGCCTTGCGCTTGGCCATGCGGCTGACGCCGATTGCCAGAATAATGGTGACGGCCGCCGGCAGGCCTTCGGGAATAGCGGCAACAGCCATCGCTACCGCCGACATAAAGGTATCAACCAGGTCGCGGCCTTTCCACCAGCCGACAACAAAAGCCAGAGCAGCCAAAACAACAATCAGCCACAACAGCTTATTGCTGAATTCTTCAATTTTTTCGGTTAAGGGTGTTTTTAAATCTTGCGCATTATTAATCATCTGTGAGATTTTGCCGATTTCGCTGCGGTTGCCGGTTTCGACGACGACGGCCTTGGCCTGTCCGAAAGTGGCAAAAGTCGAGGCATAGGCCATATTGCTGCGTTCGGCCAGCGGGGTGCCTTTAGCCAGCAGATGAGCTGATTTTTCAACCGGAACCGATTCGCCGGTCAGAGTCGATTCGTCGACTTTTAAGTCATTGACCTGAATCAGGCGCAAGTCGGCCGGCACTTTGTCTCCGGAACGGATTATCACCACATCGCCCGGTACCAGCTCCTGCGCATTAACAATCAGTACGTTGTTTTCACGGATAACATGCGCGGTCACATTCAAGGATTTTGTCAGCTGTTCAAGCGCCTGCAAGGCTTTGCCTTCTTGGAAAAAGCCGACCAG
The DNA here is from genome assembly GCA_900551585.1 of uncultured Alphaproteobacteria bacterium. Classification (GTDB taxonomy): domain Bacteria; phylum Pseudomonadota; class Alphaproteobacteria; order RF32; family CAG-239; genus CAJLXD01. The sequence goes on from URWU01000006.1 coordinate 8,337, forward strand.
AGCATTGATAACCACCACGCCGTAAATAACCGAAGCGTCAATATATTCGCCGAGGTAAAGGGCAATTGTCGCCGAAATCAGCAACACATAAATCAACGGCTGGTGAATTTGCAAAAACAATCTTTTCCAGGCACTTTGTCTTTTGGCGCCGCTGATAACGTTTTCACCGTATATTTTGCGGTTTTCTTCAACCTGGGCCAAAGTCAGGCCGAGGTTTTTATCAGTTTCAAATTCAGTCAAAATTTCTTCGTTGGAGAGGTTGTACCAGTCTTTATTTTCCATGATAAATCCTTATTTATTCTATAACTGATGTTATATTAATGATGAGGCCTTACCTAAAGCTTAAGATTGTAAAAATACTAGACAATATTTTAATCGCGTCTTAAAATATGAACGAATTTGCACTTACGGCAGGAGAAATTATGATGACTAAATTAAAATCTTTTTTACTGATTCTGGGACTGCTTTCCTTCAGTTTTTCCGCTGCGGCCGAAACAGTTTCCAAATCTCTTCCCCAGCCTGACATAAAAGGCGGCAGTCCTCTCATGCAGACCTTAAACAACCGTCGTTCGACCAAAGTTTTCAGCAGCAAAGCCATTGACAATCAAACCCTGAGCGATATCCTCTGGGCGGCTTGGGGTATTAACCGTAAAGACGGCAAAAGAACGGTGCCGACGGCAATGAATACGCAGAATATGCGTGTTTATGCCATTATGGAAGACGGCGCGTGGCTCTATGACGCCAACAAAAACAAACTCAATCAGGTTGATAAAGAAGACTTGCGTCCGCTGCTGGCTCAGCAGCCTTACGCCGAAAATGCGCCGTTGTTTCTGCTCTATACCTCCAATGGTTCAGGCGAGGCCGTTACCTCGGCCATGCATGCCGGCTCAATGTATCAGAATGTCGGTTTAGTCAGCGCCTCCAAAGGTTTGAATAATGTCGTCCGCGGCTATTTTGACAAAGCAGGGATAGCCAAGGCCTTAAATATTAATGAAGCAGATATTATCATTTCACAGGTCGTCGGCTGGCCGAAATAATTTCTGCCGCTCACGTCCGTCGGGCTGAGTTAAACATTGCGATAAAATTTTTTGAAAGAATTGTCATGACCACATCTTACAGCACCACCAAAGTAATTAAAATCCGCCATTTCTGGCTTTATGTCATTGCCGTTGTCGCCTCTTTGGGCGGTCTGCTTTCCGGTTTTGATACCGGTGTTGTATCCGGTGCTTTGCTGTTTATTAACGAAACCTGGCAGATGACGTCTTGGGAGCAGGGCTGGATTGTCAGCGCCGCGATTGTCGGTGCGGTGCTCGGTGCGGCTATGAACGGTTCTTTGTCGGATATTTACGGCCGTAAAAAAATCATTGTCGCCACCGGTATCATCTTTGCCGTCGGGTCGATTATGTGTGCCTATGCCACATCGCCGATGGCGTTGATTATCAGCCGTGTCGTTATCGGTTTGGCCGTTGGTATGGTCAACTTTGTTGTTCCTTTGTATTTGTCGGAAATTGCGCCGCAGAAAATCCGCGGTATGCTGGTTTCTCTGTTTCAGCTGGCGATTACGGCCGGTATTCTGTTTTCATACCTGATTAACCGCATTTTTGCCAATGCCGAGTATAACTGGCGCTGGATGTTGGGAGCCGGACTGATTCCGGCAATTATCCTGTTGGTCGGAATCACCTTTTTGGGAGATACGCCGCGCTGGCTGATAAGCAAAAAGCGCGATAAAGAAGCCAAAGAAATCTTTTTGAAAATTAATCCCGAAGACGATGCCGACAGTCATATTGCCGAAGTCAAAGCCACCTTGGTAACACCTCAGGATAAAAAAGGCTCTGCTTTTAAGTCTTGGATGTTAATGCCCGTTTTTGTCGGTATCGGCATGATGTTTATGCAAATCTGCACCGGTATTAATACGATTATTTTTTATACCACAACCATTTTCAAAATCGCCGGTTTTGCTGATAACATCAGCGCCATTTATGCCACAATCGGTATTGGCGCCGTCAATTTCCTGATGACATTTGTTGCCATTTTCTTTACCGACAAATGGGGGCGCAAACCTCTGTTATATATCGGTCTGTGGGGAATTTTGTTCGCTCTGGCTTCTCTTGGTGCCGCTTTCCATTTTGCTGATGTTCTGGGTGATAATCTGAAATGGATTGCCGTTGCCAGCGTGGTCATTTACATCACCGCTTTTGCCATGAGCCTGGGGCCGATTGGCTGGATTATGGTGTCTGAAATTTTGCCGCTGCAAATCAGGGGCTTTGCCATGAGCTTGTGCACGGTTGCCAACTTTGGTTTTAACTTTATTGTTGTATTGAGCTTCCTGCCGCTGATTCATTCTATCGGCGAAGCCTATACTTTCTGGATTTTTGCCGGAATTACGGTTGTCTGCCTGTTGTTCACTTATTATCTGGTGCCGGAGACCAAAGGCATTTCTCTGGAAAAAATCGAAAAGAACTGGCGCGAGGGTGTACCCGCCCGCCGGTTTGGCCAATCATAACCTGAAAGAGACGCTATGTTTACAATTATTCGCCGTTCCTATGAGTTGTTTTTGCAAAAACTGCCGCTGTTGCTGTTATTTCTGTTGCCTTTGCTGCTGTTTGAAACGGCTGATACGGCAATGGATAAAGACCAACTTTCACAAGTCGGCGTCATTTCCGCTTTGGTTGCAATTTTCTTGAAGGTAGAAATCATGCTGGTGATTTATACTTTTCTGCTGGATGATAAAATCCGCTGGGGCTATGCACCGCTGTTTATGCTGAAGTTTCTGGCACTCGATTTTGTCATCAGTCTGATTGCCGCTGCTCCGAGCTTAATTATTTTCCATTTGCTGGATGTTACTTTTGTTGATATGGCTTTTCCGCTGTGGTTTTATGAAAGCTGTTTGATTTTAACCATGCTCTATACTTTGTGGATTTTGCCGCGTTTGAGCTTGCTCTATCCGCGTTTTATCAAAGGCGAAAAAATCAGCCCGAAAATCTGGTGGCAGGCAACTTCGGATAAAAACTGGCGTTGGCTTCTGGCCGGTGTGTTTATCTGCGGTCCGGATTTATTCAGCCGTTTCTGGAATTATAACACTTATGTTGAAATTGTCTGGAGTAATCTGGTTTTGCTGTTGCCGGTCTGTTTTTCGGTTGTCTATTTCAAAAAGAACCGGGAAGAAGAAAAGTAATAGTGCTAATTACCTTTTTGCCGGCGCCAGAGCTGGGTTTCAGTCTCACTGCATAGTTGCTCAAAACCGCATTTTTGCAACACACGGTGTGAGGCCTGATTATCCGCGTCGCTTTCCGCCAGAATGGTTTTCACACCTTTTTGTTGAAATGTCCAGTTACAGATTTCCTTAACCGCCTCAGTCATAATTCCCTGATTTTGATAAGCTTCGTCTGTTCCGTAACCGATTGTAACATCGCCTTTTTCATTCGGTGCACCGATAAAACACAAACTGCCGACAGCTCTGTTCTCTGCGCGGTCAATAATCTGCCAGTTAGTATACCATAAATAATCTTTACTGTGTTGCTGCGCTTGGTCATAAAGCCATTCCATGGCTTCTTGTGTTTCCTGATTCAGCTGTTCACCGCTGATTGTCAAACCTAACTCTTTTTCCAAATCGGAGCGTGATTTTAAAAGCAGTGCGAACTGTGGCAGCGTCAGAGGTATAATTTTCAGCCTGGATGAGGTGAGTGAAATCATCATTTTTCTTTGCAAATGTCATCTTGAACGAGATGTAACGAGCGGTTGGACGACGTGTTGTTCAAAACAATCTCTGTTAATACCGAGTTGGGAAAAAGCTTGTATCAAAGTATCTTTGTTTGGCGCTTCCAATTCTGCCGTAAATGTTGTATCTCCGTCAAAAAGGTCAATACAAAGAAGTGTTATCATAATGGCCATTGTCAATTAATCCCCTTAACACGAGCTTCACATTCTTTAACCACGATATTATTCCTTTAAAATCAAAGAGATTAATAATCACTCCTGAGTTCTCTGATAACGACCTTTTCGTTCTTAATTCCAGCCTTTTTAATGTTTTAAGATAACTTTATCAAACAGTCTAGTTCCGGGTGATAAAAAGTCAAGGTTCATATGGCAAAAGATTATTGACGGAATTTTTATCAGGTGCGGCAAAACTAATTTTTTGAGAAGAGGGTTAGGAGCACAAAAGAATAAAAACCATTCCTAAAAGATAACTCCTTGAAGCGGGCTTTTTGCAATGCCTGATAGAGAAGAATTCGACGTGGAGACTGATATGAAAAAAGCCACTTTAACAAGTAGCTTTTTTGCAAATGGCGGATAGAGAGGGATTCGAACCCTCGGTACCCTTTAGGGGTACACACGATTTCCAATCGTGCGCCTTCGACCACTCGGCCATCTATCCAATAACGCAGAACAATTAACCATAACTTGTTATTAAAAGCAAGCAAATTATCACGCCGCTGGTGAAAAAATATTCTTCAATCCCGTTCAGCCTTTATTAATCAATCTCTTTTAAGTTGGGGGAAGAATATGACAATAGGAAAACCGATGACCTCTCTCTTGCAAAATCTCTTACCTCCGGTCTGCACTTTCCGCCTTGACGGAACGCCCATGCAGTTGCCTTTGCCGCAAGACTTTCCGACGCCGCTGGCTTATGAGATTGAAGATGAATATGGCCGTATTATAACCGGACAAACAGCCGGTTCTGCTGATTTCCCTCTGCCGAGATTAAGCGCCGGTTATCATTTGTTGCGTTTTTCGGCAGCGGAATTTCAGGCTGAAACCTTATTGATTGTTGCTCCGCTGCAAACCTATAAAGCCTCGGACACTTCTCCGCTGACTTATGCCGAACCGTTTAATAATTTCAAATCTCTGCGGCAAAATCTGAGCCGTGAGCCGCTCGATTCTCTGCATATCACCGCGCCTTTCCCCTGCGCTGCGGATTTAAAATCATTTTATCGTCAGTTATTCCGCCAGCCGCAGGAAAAAGCAAAGACGGAATTTGAACCAGAACATGCGCTTTATCTGGCCTTGCGCTCACAATATCCCGTCAATCAAGATTATAACGATTGGGCCAATAACTGCTTTGATTATAATAAAATAACCTCTTTCAAAACCAAAGAATTTGCTAAAAAATCAGCAGATAAAATTGCGGTTGCCGCTCTTGCTCTGAGTGAGGTTGATACCTGCCTGAGAGAGATTGCCGCCTTTTGCCGCCGTCATAAGGGCAGCGTTTATGTTCACAGCAATTTGCCTCTGGCGGCCGAATATACGGATTTTATCGCCTGGCGCGACCGCAAATTGCTGTTGGCTAAAAATCTGGCGCTTTCGGATTATCCCAATTATGTGCCTTATAGTCCCGAGGCTTTGGCGGCGGCGCGTTATGAGCCTTTTATCCGCCTGCTGCGGCAAAATATGTCTCACGCCGATGTCTTTTGTTTTGATAATCCGCAGTCTTTGGCCGGGCAGTTCTGCCTTGATGCACCTTTTGAGGATAAGCTTCTGCAATATGATTTAGAGGCGCTGTTGGCAATTACCGCCATTGAGAGCCACCGCCACCGCTGCCGGATTGCCGCATTGCAAACCGGCGATTTGGCGCTGCAGATAAAAGAACAGTTTGCTTCCTTCGGCGTAGAGTTTATTTTGCCGGAATAATTTCAATCCAATAACCGTCCGGATCCTCGATAAAATAAATACCCATCTCTTTATTCTCAAAGCAGACAATACCCATGTCCTTGTGCTTTTGCAGAGCTTGGGCAAAATCATTCACTTCTACGGCCAGATGAAACTCGCCTTCGCCCAAATCATATTTCTGCGGGTGGCTTTCCAGATAAGTCAGTTCCAGCTCAAATTTAGATTTCTTGTCCCATAAATAAACGATTGTGAAATTGCCGCCTTTTTCTGCGCTGCGCCGCCCTTCCATCCGGTGGGTTTCTTCCAGCCCGAGGGCATTTTGATAAAAGGCAATGCTTTTATCTAGGTTGCTGACATTAAAATTGACGTGATTAAACTTAAATTCCATTTTTGATTTCCTCAATAGTTTGACGATTATAAACCGGCCATGCGCCTGATTGCGTGCAGACAAAAGCCGCAGTGGCAACGGCCTCTTTATGTGCCTGCCGCAAATCTTTGCCCGATAAAACGCTCTGAATAAAAGCGCCCGAAAAAGCATCTCCTGCGCCGACCGTGTCTGTCACTTTCACTCTGGGTGTTTCCAGATAAGAACGCTCGTCGGGACTGTAAACAAGACTGTATTTTTCACCGGCGGTAAAAATCAAATAGCGCAAATTATATTCTTTTAATAATAATTGGCAAATTTCTTCATCTTTGCCGTGCAAATTTAAAAGGTGCCGCAGGATTATAATTTCATCATCGTTGATTTTGAAAACATTGGCCGCCTTCAGCAGTTCGGTGATGAGCACTGCGGAATAATAAGCGCTGCGCAGATTAACGTCAAAAAACTTAATCGCTTTTTGCGGCGCGGCTTGCAGCAGTGCTTTGACTGTTTGGCGGGAGTCCTGATGACGCAAAGCCAAAGTACCGAAGCAAACGGCATCGGCGCGGCTGACAATATCTAATGCCTGAGGATTAAGGGGGATATGGTCCCAGGCCACATTTTCAATAATTTTATAAGAAGGAATGCCTTTTTCAAGCTCCACTTCCACTTTGCCGGTCGGATAAGGGACGGCTTCAATAAAATGCATGATATGGCTTTTATCAAGTTCGGCCAAAATTTCTGCACCGCTGTCATCATCTCCGACGGCGCTGACGGCATAACCGTCAGCACCCAGCTGAGTGGCATGATACACAAAATTAATCGGCGCGCCGCCGGCTCTTTTGCCCTGCGGCAGCATATCCCAGAGCAGTTCGCCGATTCCCACGACAATCGGCTTGTTTTCAGCTGTCATTTTTTCCTCGTCACAGAAGTTTTCAATAAACAGACTCTAACATATTTGAAGTTAAAAATAAATAAAAAGGCTTAACTATCGGTTAGCTGAAAATCATCATGCCGCTGCTTATCTAAAAGGTATATAACCATTTAAGGAGAAGAAAACCATGCTCAATACCGACCAGTGCTTTTGTGACGGCAATAAGCCGATTGATTTAAATCCCGAACACCCTGTTAATGTCATTGTCAAAGATTATGGCAGCCAGCCTTATCAGGAAGATGACGAAAAAGATTTTGAGGTCAAAACCATCGCCGATGAACAGATTGTCAAGCCGGATACCGGACTGGATAATGTCGAAGCAATGGAAGACGATTTATACAATTTCGGCGATGAAGACGATTTGCCGGATAGTGACCGTGAAATGGAAAATCGCAAGATTCAAAAAGATGTCCTCTGATAAAATTTTTTGAACATTTTTGTTTCCGCTTCGTTTTAAATAATATTCCCGGTATTGGGAAATTTAAAATTTTTTTGAAAAGGAAACATATTATGTCTATGGATATTTCATCACTGCTCGGTACCTCGTCTTCATCATCTTCTTACAGTGCTTCCGGTTCTTCATCATCAACCTCGTCAACGGAAGAGAGCGATGAAACCTCGCTGTTGGAAGAAATTTTAGAAGAAATGGAAGAGGCGGCCGAAGAAAAAGCCGCAGAAGAAAAAGCGGCTGCCCGCAAAGAAATGTTAAACCCCGAAGAACCGCAGATTGAATTGACCAAAAACACCCGTTTGGCCTCCGCCACATTGCAAAGCCTGATTGAAACCGGTGGCAAATAAAGCGGGGAAAATCATATGGTCAGCAGCATTTCAAGTACAACTAACCTGAATGACGATGGGTCGTACGGTTGGGAAAAAAGCGTAACAGATGTCAATAATGTTGATGAAAGTCTGGCGAATGCCAGAGATTTAGGCTACACGCGCCTTAATTATGCCCGTGTGACGGCCGTTGCCGAACTGGGAAAATATAATGAGCGCGATATTTATAAAATTCAGGTCCAGTCAAACGGAAAATTAAGTATAAGTCTGCGCAACAGCAACGGTGACGATAATGTTTTGGATTTGTCTTCTTATGAGGAATATTTAGATGAACTTAAGCAGCAGACAGATCCGGAGGGTTATGCCGCCGAGCAGGAGAAAGCGCAAAAAGAACTTGAGAATACCAATCTTCTTGAAACAACAGCCCCGGATATGACATTAAAAGTTTATCAGGTCAAAAACGGAAAACAGGTTTTAATTGCAGACAGCACGGCAGATACCGACAGCACCGAATATCAAAATCTGAAGGCTTTAATAACCGGAGAATATAAAGCAACGGCAGGAGATTTTTACATTGAAGTCGGTAAAACGGAAGACGCCGATAATAGTGCTGATTATCCTTATGCAATTCAGATTTTACAGGGAACAAGTTATAAACACGACTATGTTATGACTCAGGCTGATTCCGAAGATACTGCCAATAAAACAATTTCAACAACTCCGGCAACGACAACGAACAGCACAACTACCTCAACAATCTCAGCTTCTTATGCTGCCCAGATACAAGCCGTCAGAGATGAAGGTGCTGCAAATCTCTTGGCTGCAGGATATTCGAATATGGCTTCTATTACATCATCTGATGATGACAGTACGGCAAGCTCGCTGTTCTCCGGTTTATTATCGGGTTAGTATATTGAGCCGTAAAACTTACGAGCCAGAACGAATCTTGGTTCGAGGACCGCCTTAATATTGTTCATCATATATAAAAACACCCGATAAGGGTGTTTTTATATATGGCGCCAGCGGCGGGACTCGAACCCACTACCCACAGTTTAGGAAACTGTTGCTCTATCCTGATGAGCTACGCCGGCGTGCTTTTTTTATAGGGTATTTGCGTCGGAATTTCAAGCGCTATTTCGGATAATAAAAAAAGAGCCGTATTTCCCAAAAAGGAAATGCAGCTCTTTTAATAATCAGATTTCATCTCTCAACATAAGGGCTCGGTTTGATTTTGCGATAATCGGAACTGACAGTATCTGCCGGTGAAGCAATAAAACAGTTTTCCTTTTCAAATTCCGCAAGCTTTTCTTCAAGAATATTTTTAACCTGATGAGGCTGACAGATAAAGTTCAGATTTTTTTGCTGTTTGTAAAGAATAAGCATGAAAATTGCTCCCGGAGCATAAGCTCTGATTGCCGGATTGGCTTGATAACAATGGAAAATTTCTTCAAAAAAGCTTTCTTTTGCCGGCAGGTTATCAATAATCTGCCGGAGAACTGAAATCACTTTGGCATAAATTTTCCGGTTATAAGCGGGATCTTTGCTCAAATCGTGCCAGCCGTGAAGATAAATATGCCCTTTGACGGTATCAGGATCGATTGCCAGACAAACAGGCAGCATGACGTCAATTGAATCCGGATAAAAATGCACCAGAGTTTCAAAAGCGTTCAGTGGCTTGTCCGGTTTGGTAATCGCCGCGCAGTCCCAGTCAATGTACATTTCAATCAGATGTTCGATTTTTGAAGTCTTGGTACAACCGTCGTGATGAGGGCTGGAAGCGCGGTGCCTGGTCTGAATTTCGGCTTCATCTGTTATCCAGGGGCACAAATACAAAAAAGGCTTTTCCCAATCATGAAAAATGCCTCTCAAAGAATAATGTCCGGTCAGATAATGTTCTCTTTCCAGAAAAGCGAGCTTATGTTCCAGGGTATAACAAGCCGAAGGCAGACGCCACGGACCTTCTTTTTTCCATTTATTACTTTCTTTAGCAAAAAATCTGCGGATTTTACTGTTAAGTAAATCAAACGCTACCGAAGATGATAATTGTAAATCAATCATAAGAATAGAGTTAAAAATTGTTATGTTATAATTGTAAATTTCTCCCCTTGTCATAGACGCAAAGGCACGCTCTGTCAAGGTTAAAAGCCAAAAAAAGGGAATACCCGCAGGTATTCCCGTCAATTTTGTTGCGCCTGATTATTGTTGATAAGCCAGCTTGTCTAAAAATCTGATTTGAATATCGGCGATTTTTTCAACACTGTCGACTTCGACAAATTCGCCCGGCGCATGCATGCCTTCGCCGCTGCCCGAATGCATAATCACCGTTGACCCGCGAACCGCAAAGGAACGGGAATCTGTTGCGCCGCCGATATGTTCAAATTCGATTTCTTTGCCCAAAATCTGCTCGGCAAAACGCTTATAATCCAAAATATAGGGATTGTTCTCGTCCATAACGACAGGCGTGCTTTCTGAGGAAATTTTATAAGAAACGCCCGGAACCATACAGCTGTCGAGATTCTTTTTCAGGTTTTCAACGCTGGAGGTTTCCGTCAGCCGGAAATCCAAAACCGCTTCGGCATGGCTGGCAATAATATTGCTGACTTCGCCGCCGTTGATTGTGGCAACGTGGACGGTGTCAATCCACTGGTCTTGCGGCTGGACGCCGCCTTTGGAATAATAAGGATAAATCTTGCGGATATTGGCCAAAGTCTGCATGAGCAGTTCATTGGCGTCAACACCGTCCCAAGGCGTTGAACCGTGCGCGGCCTCGCCCTCGGCGGTAATTTTGACAAAGACCGGATTTTTGCATTTGGTGACAATTTTGAGAATATCGCCGCCGACATCATTGTCGAGAACGATTTTTGCCGTCATATCCGGATGCGCATCCATAAAAGCATGGGTACTTTTTGAGCCTTTTTCTTCATCTGTTGACAAGATGACCGCAAACTTGAGCGGCAGTTTGTTTTTGAGGACATGTTCAAGAGAATTGAGCGCCACGGCAGCAAAAGACTTCATGTCGAGTGAGCCGCGGCCGTAAAGTTTTCCGTCTTTGATATAAGGCGAAAACATGCTCTCTTCTGCCGGTACCACGTCAAGATGGCCGAGGCAGACAACATCAAAATCAGTGGTGTCTGCATTGCTCAAAAACAGAACCGGAGAAACGCCCGGATATTCACAAATGCCGCCCTTGACCGGATAATCTTTAAACAGGTTGCAGGCATATTCCAGACATTCCTTAATCTCTTTCTGATTGCCGGTTTCGGTGCGAAACTTCATCAGGTTCTGAGCCACATCAATCACTTTCATATTTTATGTCCTTTTTTAATATTTTTACGTTTTATTCATTAT